>JALYHX010000333.1 GCA_030776305.1 Myxococcota bacterium | reverse complement strand
AGGCGCAGCGCCGAGACCATATCGCGATGCTCGTCCACGACCTGCGACACCCCCTCTCTTCGCTGGCGCTCATCGCCGAGGTCCTCGAGTCCGAGGAGATGCCCCCCGATGACCGGCGCGCGGCGGTCGTCCAGATCCGCGGCATGTGTACGGAGATGACCCGCCTGGTCGACGGTGTGCTCGCGGCAAGTCGTCTCGAAGCCGGCGTCTTCTCGGTCGAGCCGCGCATGGTGACTATCGGCATGCTCATCGAGCCGATGCTCGCCGTCTTCACGCCCGTTGCCACGCGGCGACGGGTGGCACTCGTATTCGAGGGCCCACTCCAGGCTCAGGTGCGCGCCGATCCTCAGAAGCTGAGGCAGGCGCTCGACAACTTGGTCGCCAACGCACTCAAGTTCACGCCGCGCGGCGGTCGTGTTCGCGTGCGTGTGTGGCGCGCTGGGGAGCAGATCGTCTTCGAGATTGCAGACACGGGACCAGGCATCGCCGCGCACGAGCGGAGCGGAATCTTCGACCGCTACAGGCAGGGCGCACGTGGCCGAGCGGCCGGAGGAGCTGGGCTGGGGCTGGCGATCGCGCGCGGCATCGCGGAGGCGCACCAGGGAACGGTCGAAGTCGAAACCGGGGATTTGGGAGGTGCTGCGTTCCGCCTCGTGCTGCCGGCGAGAGACTCCCTCGCTTGACAAGGGCGGCCGGTCCCCTACAGTCCGCGCTCTTCACCGGTACCCCATCAGGTATCGTGCCGTACCTTCGAGGTCCCCCGTGGCGAATCATCCGTCGGCTCAAAAGCGCAACCGCCAGCGTGTCAAACGCACGCTGCGCAACCGGTCCGTCAAAAGCGCGGTACGCACGCACGTGAAGACCGTCCGCGCCGCAATCGCGGCGAAGGATCCGAAGGCAGCGAAGGAAGCCCTGGCGCAGGCCACGGTGGCGATCGACCAAGCGTCGAGCAAAGGTACGCTGCCCAAAAGGGCCGCGTCGCGCAAGGTGTCGCGACTGGCCTCTCAAGTGCACAAGCTCGGCGCCGCCTGAGACGAGCCGACGAAGGTGCGACGCTCTACGTCGCGCGTCAACGTTGTGTGACTGACAGAACGTTTCCGTCGGGGTCCTTGAACCAGGCGACGCGCGCGCCGCCCGGCGAAGTCCAGATGCCGAGATTGTCCTGCTCGAAAGACGCGTAGCGCTCGAAGACGACACCGCGCTCGCGCAACCTTCGCACGCTGGTGACGATGTCGGCCACCTCCCAGCCAAGCGCGGTGTACGGGGCGGCGACGAACTCACGGACGTGGACCACCCGGACGGTCGTACCGTTCGCATCCAGCACCAGGGCGAACTCGTCATCGCTCACGACGCGCAGTCCCAATACGCCTTCGTAGAACGCGCGCGCCTGCTCCGAATGCATCGTCGCGACGAAAGCCATCACCTTTCCTTGCGCCAACATCGTAGCCTCCGATCTTGAGGTCGTTCGTCACCCCTGGGCAGTGCGAGTGAGGACATGAGGTTCATTCGGGCTTCGCGTATCCGTATCTGCTATCCGACGCTCCTGGTACTCTCGTGTGCTGCTCCGTCGACCAAGAGCATCCTGTCGCCCAGCGGATCGGACACGGCGGTCAGTGCGAGGGTCACGCCCCCCGCTACGGCCGATGCCACGCGTCTCGTCGCCGCGACCGGCTCCGTGCACTTCGAGGAGCCCCAGGACATTGGACCACGAAGCTTCCGAGTCCTCGGCCCCTTTCCGAACGGGCCGGGCGCCACGTTCGCGGGGCTCCCGGTGCTCGATCGCGATTACTTGACGGCAATAGGCGGCGAGACCGCAGCACACTTCGATGGCAACACCACCATCGAGTGGGACAAGACGACGTTGGCTGCGCGGGACGCTTCGCTGACTGCCCTGTCGACACTCAATTTCGCCAACCTGTTCGGCGGGGATACGGACCGGAAGACAGCATACGCATATGCCGAATGGATCGTGGGCAAGCCGCTGAGAGCCCTCGCCGTCTTCGGTTCGGATGACGGTGCGGTCGTCTGGCTGAACGGGACGAGGGTCCATCGGGTCGCCATGGAGAGAGCGCTCGACCGCGATTCAGATCGTTTCGAATTGCCCCTCTCGGCCGGTACCAATCGGGTACTCATCAAAGTCGAAAACGGCAGCGGTTCGTGGGGTTTCGCGCTGCGCGTCCTCGATGACCAGGGGCGGTCGCGTCTCGAGGCGCTGGACGCGCGCCGTCATCTCGATCAATTCGAGCCGCGCCCCGTGTCGGGCAATTACCTGCTCGATGAGTCGTTCCCCGGGATCGAGTGGAATCGCCCGGCCGTCGCCGAGCGGGTTTTGAAAAAGGGCAGCCTCCGGGCGCGCTGGTACGGGCCGGACCTGCGGGAGACCGATCGCCCGGACAAGGATGGCCCGTACACGGCGGTGGTCGAAGCCACGACCCTCGACGACTACACGTACCGCCGCATGGTGACCTTCGCGAAGCTTGCGGCTCATCGAGTCCCGTGGTCTTCGCCGATCCACACCGCACGGACGCCGCCATTCGCCGAACTTCCGGTCATCGACGTTCCGATGCACTTCGATGTCCCGTTGAGCGACGCCCAGCGCGCCGAGTTGTCCCGCCAATTCTGGTACAGCTCCTCGAAGGCACTTTGGGCTGATGAAGCCGGAGCCACCGCCGGATTGGCTCTCGTCGATCTCGGCGAACATCCTCCCGCGAGAGGTGAGCCGCTCTGGCTCCGCAGCGGATTCGTGCATATCGCCGAACACCAAATGCGTCTGAGGATGCAGATCGAAGGAAAGACCCCGAGAGTTCTCGCGGGCCCTGAGCGCCTCTCCGTCCTTGCACCGGAGCTTCGACTCGGCTCGGAGCGGCAGGCCGGAGTCCGTCCGGGGACAGTGCAGAAACTGCGGGCAATCGCGGCTGCGTGGGCCAAGGATGATCCGAGCCCCTTCGTGGTCCTCGTTGCGCGCCACCGCACCGTATTCCTGAACGATGGCTTCAACGGATTCGCCAGAGACGCTGGGTTTTTTCCGGCAAGCATCGGCAAGACGATTGCGGGGCTCACGTTCGCTCGCGCCGTGGACCAGGGGCTCATCGGCCTCGATCAGCCGGTGGGCACGGTGCTCGATGATTGGCAGCGCGAGCCCACTTCCAAGGTCACCTTCCGTCACTGCTTCAATCACGTCAGTGGCCTGACCGGGCATGCGTCCCATCGGGGACTTTTCAATGCCTATCTCGACAACGCTCTTTGGGTCGAGGACGCGGTCTTCGCCACGCCAGGAAGTCGATTTCAATATAACGGCGACGACGTGAACCTCGCGGGCAAAGCGCTCGAAATGGTCACCGGACAGTCGATCTGGCGCTTGCTCTACGAACACATGGAGAAACCGTTCGATGAGCCAGTCAGACAGATGGATCTGGGATTCGGAGACGTGTTCACGGCGATGTATCTCGCGAAGGTCGGTCAGATGGTTCTGCAAGACGGCCGCTACGGTCGCTACCGCTTCTTCCGGCCGGGATTTCTGGAGACGCTGCGCCCACGGCGCATCGCCGACTTCGCGCCGGGTCTCGACGATCCGGAGATCGAAGCCGGCATTGGCCTCGCCTGGATGCCCGACCCGCCGGGACCGCGAGCGCGCGGCGTTCTGGGCCCGAACGTACTCGGCCATGGCGCGTCGTCCGGCGCCATTTGGCGGATCGATCCCGCGCACGAAGCGATTGTCGTCGTCGGGCGCGACGGTTACCGCCAGGCAAGCGCTAACGATGCATGGGCGACGAAGTTCGTTGAGGCGCTTGCGGACGCGTTCGTCGACTGAGCCTGTGCGTGCACGACGCGAACCCTCTTGGCTGGAGCCCTTCGCAGCATAGGACGGCATGAACCGATCGCTCACTCCCGCCGAGATCGACGCGCTCTCGACGCGCACCATCGGCCACTATGACGAATCCGCGGAGTCGTTTTACGAGGCAACTCGCGATCACGATGTGTCGCAGAACTATGATGCGTTGCTCGGCGCGATACGTGGCGCCCCGCCGTTCGTCCTCCTCGACTTTGGGTGCGGTCCAGGCCGCGATCTCGCGTACTTTCGATCACTCGGCCACGAGGCCGTGGGCCTCGACGGCTCAGAGTCCTTCGTGCGGATGGCGCGAGAGACCACGGGCTGCTCCGTGCTTCATCAGAATTTTTTGAGGCTGACGCTTCCGGTTGCCCATTACGACGGCGTCTTCGCAAATGCTTCGCTATTTCATGTTCCCCTCCAGGAGTTGCCGAAAGTGCTTGGCACGCTCTGGATGGCGTTGAAGACCGATGGCGTTCTTTTCTGCTCGAACCCGCACGGCAACGACACCGAAGACTTCTCCGGGCGAAGGTTTGGTGCATTTCTCACGCTCGAGACCTGGCGGGCACACCTTGTCCGCGCACGATTCGACGAGATTGCCCACTACTATCGTCCAGCGGGAAGGCCGCGCGAGGAGCAACCGTGGCTCGCGAGCATCTGGCGGAAATCCGGATGAAGCATCCCGACGATGCGCCGCGCAAAGGGAGCTCAATGTGACTGCGCGCGGCGATCGAGCTCGTTCGAAACGATGGCGATCACGTCCTCTGCGTGAAGGCTCATCGGCCCCACGCTGATCGGGCTTCCGCCAATCGCCGCGAGCTGCAAGCGCGTCGCGTCGTCGAGGCCGAGGTGATCTCCCAAGAAGAATGTCGCGTCGTTGTGGTCGAGGTCGGCGACCTCGCGGATGTCCACCGCGTCCTCCACGAGGACGTAGGGAGTCGAACGACCGAGATCCTCGATCACGTCTCCGAGGCCACCGCTGAACAGGGAAATGCCCGGCCGCACTTGAACGAATTCGCGGATGCGGGTGTCCGCGTGACTCGCGAGTGCCTTCTTTGCGAGCATTGCGAGACTCCGCTC
>JALYHX010000332.1 GCA_030776305.1 Myxococcota bacterium | reverse complement strand
CGCCGATGTCCTCGCGGACGTGGCTCTGGAGGGCCGCACCATCGCGACCGGCGACGCGTCCACAGATTCGTTCGCCGATACGCATGACGCCATGCCGGATATCGGTGCCGATGCCATTCCGGATGCGATGCTCGAGGCAATGATCGACGCCCCCCCGGACGGGACCGCCGATGCGCCCGTCGATTCGGGCCCATTGCCTCTCGTCTGGGATGGGGGGACTGTCGCCGATCCGCAGTTCTTGGACAGCGACTGGGTCTTCTTTTGCACCACCTTGGTGGCGTGCGGGGAGATGCCAAGTGTAAGCGCCTGCATGTCGCAGCTGCATCAGCCGTCTTCCCCCGACGCGCTCATCCCTCCGTTTTATGTCGTCCGCAACGTCAACAACGCGTCACCGACGTGCGCGGCCGTGGCTACGGCCCTCGGTGGTGGGACGGTCTGCCCGAGCGCGACGGCAGACACGTGCAGCGGCAATTCGCTCTCGACCTGTCGACTGGGTTTCATGATGACGATCGATTGTGGCCGTCTCGGCATGGTGTGTTCGAACGGAAACGGCAACGCGGGCTGCGGTTTTGGTGACTGTGCACCCTCGCAGGAGGGCAAGACCTACTGCGTCGGCTCCAACTACGTTGCGCGATGCAAGAGCGGCCGCTACGTGCCGCTTCTCGATTGCCAGACCTTCGCCGCGACGTGCATCGGCCCGCCGGGTGCCGCACAGTGCCAGGGAAGCGGGCAGCCGTGTAGCGGCGCTGCTCCGAGCTGCAGCGGCACGTCGATCGTCCAATGCATGGCTGGGACGCAAGCGAACGTGGACTGTTCGGCGGCCTACGATCCGAGCTTCACGTGTGTCTCGAGCGCGGCAGGCGTCCCCTCCTGCGCCGCAGACACGGTATGCGACCCGGGCACCTACATGGATAGCTGCACGGGGACCAACCAGCTCGACTTCTGCAATGCCGGCTCGGTGACCACCTTTAACTGTCGTGCCAACTCGTTCAGTCGGTGCCTGGGCGGCCGTTGCATCCCCTGAGTCGCCGTCCAACTTGACAGCACCGACCTTTCCCAGCATTTTGCGTGGCCTTCGCCTGTCCTCAGGCTCCTCCAACGTCGCGCTTCAGTGGCGCTTCGGCCTGCAGGCAGCGGAAAACAGAGGTGGCGTCATGCCGAAGATGAAGACGAGAAAGGCCGCGGCGAAACGGTTCCGCGTGACCGGGAAAGGCCGCGTGCGTCGCCCGAAGGGCGGCGGCAACCATGGGATGCAGGAAAAGTCGCGCAAGCGCCTGCGTCGGTTGCGGAAGAACGATATGGTCCACTCCACGATGGAGAAGCATGTCAAGCGCATGCTTCCTTACGGCTGAGACGCCCCCATGCCCCGCGCCAAACGAGGATTCAAGGCTCGCCGCCGCCGCAACCGTATTCTGAAGCTTGCGAAGGGCTACCACGGCCCCCGATCGCGTCTCTTCGCGTACGCCAAAGAAGTCGTGATGAAGGCGTGGGTGTATGCCTACGCCCATCGCAAACTGCGCAAGCGCGACTTCCGCCGCCTCTGGATTGCACGCATCAACGCTGGCGCGCGTCAGAACGGGACGACGTATTCGCGTCTCATGTACTCGCTCAAGAAGGCCAACGTCGGCCTCGACCGCAAGATCCTCGCTGATCTCGCCGTGAGCGATGCGACTGCCTTCACGGAGATCGTCAAAGTCGCCACCAGCTGAGATCGCGTGGCCCGAGGGCCCGGGGGGTTGTCGTCGGGAAAGCAGCCCGATCGCGGAGAGCGCCGGTATGCTATCCGGTCGCTGACGAAAGCATGTCCGACGCTCCCAACCAGTCGTCGATCGAGCACTCCTTGTCGGCGCTCCGCGCCGCCTTTCAGCGCCGATTCGAAGCGGCGGCGACAGAGCAGGCGCTCCGCGACGAGAACGCGAAGATCCTCGGCAAGAAGGGTGAGCTGACGGCGATCCTCCGGCAGATGGGGTCGGTCTCGGCCGAGGCACGCAAGTCGATCGGGGCGGTGGTCAACGAGCTCAAGCAAGAAGTCGAGACGGCCTTCGACCAGCGGTTGCGCCTGATTGCGCGTAGCAAGCGCGACGCGGAACTGAACGCGCCGCCTTTCGATTTGACCCTTCCGGGGCGCGAGCCGGCGCCGGTCGGGCACGCGCACCCCATTTCGATCGTACGAGACGCGATCGTCGACGTCTTTTCGACGCTGGGTTTCGCAGTGCACGACGGACCCGAGATCGAGACCGAGGAGAACAATTTTACGAAGCTCGGTTTCCCCCCGGACCACCCGGCCACCGACATGCACGACAGTTTCTGGACGAGTGGGCCGCTCCTATTG
>JALYHX010000331.1 GCA_030776305.1 Myxococcota bacterium | reverse complement strand
CACCCACCCCTGCGCAGAACAGCATCGCGCCGCCGCCGCCGCGTCCCTTCGATCCCTCCCACGCCCACGTCGACTGGTCCGTGACCGATACGGGGGGTGGCGCGACCAGTGCCGAGGTGCGCCGGGCGTTCGCGCACGCAAACGGCGCCTGGAGTGCTTGCTATCGAGATTCGCTTCGCATGAGCGGACAGCGCGTGGAAGGATCGGGCGTGCTTCACGTGATCACCGACGAGATAGGAAACGTGGTATCCGCCAAGCTTGCTGGATTCTCGCTGCCGGGCGTCGAACGGTGCATCGCCTCGTCGTCGAGCGTGCGAATCGACGGTGTGGATACCGGCAACGCGTGGGCCGACGTCAGGTTGGTGTTCCGGGCAGGGGCGCCGGAGTGAGAGCCCTCGCGCTTGCGGTGGTTGCCCTAAGTGGGTCGATCGCCGCGTGCACCTTTCGGGGGGAGCCGGCGGAGGGGCTTGGGGAGAGCAACCTTCCGGTGGAAGTGCGCGCCGATTACGCGCTCTATGCCCAGCGCTGCTCGAAGTGCCATTCCCTCGCGCGCTCGCTCCAGAGCGGCATCACCGACGACTCCGTCTGGGTGTATTACGTCCAGCGAATGCGCCGCCAGCCCGGTAGCGGGATATCCCCGGGGGATGTAGAGCCCATTTTGCGATTCCTGCATTACCGGTCGCTCGAGGAGAAGCGCCGGCGAGGAGCGGGCGGATGAAGCGCTGGCGTCTCATGTCCGTGGTTTGGTGCCGTCGCCGCAAGCGGGGGGTGGCCCCGACCGCAATCGCCGCGCTGGCCGTTCTGGCCGCCGCGACGCTCTCTTTGATTGCGCCGGGCGTACGTGCCTCGGACCTCCATGTGGCGGGCAGCGCGCAGGTGGACGAATTCTTCGTACCGACGCAACTCAACGACCCCACTCCGGGCAACGGGTTGTACATCTTCGATGGCCTCACCCTGGAGACGTCGGTGAAGGTTGCCGCCGATGTGTCGGATCACCTCTCGGCGAACGTCAAGGTCTGCTTCGGCTGCCACGGGTTCGAGCTCGACATGGCGTACTTCGATTTTCGGGTCGCCGACGAGTTCAACATCCGCGCCGGTCGTTTCAGCCCGTCGTTTGGGAGCTTCAACCTGCGACACGACGTCGCCAATCACAAACTGAGCGACAAGCCGCTTCCGTACGACATGGGGCGCATGCTGCGGCTTCGTTCGTGGAACCTCGGTATTCTTCCGAGCCCGTTTCCGGATACGGGGGTCGAAATCAACGGCACGCACTGGTTTGGCGATTCGGTACAGGTCGACTACGCCGTCTATGCGGTACAGGGGTTTCGTTCCAACGCGACGAACCCGATCGACCTCGACTTTCGACTTTCGCACCTGTGGCAACCGTCGCTCTCGTACTTCGTCGACAACAACGGCCGGCCGACGGTCGGCGCCCGGGTCGCCGTCACCGCGAAACTCGACGAACGATCGGACCTGACCATCGGCGCAAGCGGCATGTACGGGACCTACGATTCCCTGAACACGCTCTCGTACGTGATCGCGGGCGGAGACATCTCGCTGCGGGTGGCTCGGACGTTCCTGCGCTTCGAGTATCTCGTGAGGCGCACGCAGGTGGACACGAGCGATCCAATGCAATTTGCGCAGCCGCTGACGCTGCCGGTCGACAACTTCTTTCTCAAGCAGGGCGCGTACGTCGAGCTCGAACAGCCTATCTTGCGCGAGCTCGACCTCATCGGCCGCGTCGACGGCATGTACCGCACGGGCAACTATCCCGCGCAGGATGTCGACGTGTTGATCGTCCAAACCCCGACGCTGTCCACCAACAGCTCGGTCATCCGCTACACGCTGGGCATGAGCTGGCTGATCGAGCGCAGCTTGCGCCTCAAGCTTTCAGGCGAGCTGTGGCAATTCAGCGACAAGAACGACGACGGCAAGAGCCGGGAAGTGGGGCTGCACGCGGGGTTGGTCGGGACGTTTTAGCCCCGACGCCCGACGCCTTTGGCCACCCCCGTCAGGGACTATCGCTCGAAGGCGTTCCCCAATCAATCACCCGCTCCCGCGTCTTTGGAGCCGGCGCCGGCAATCGCAGCGCAGATCGGCGCATCCCCCGGGCAGCACTGATTCGATCCGCCCGTGAGAAAGCACACTTTCGCCCCCTGGCTGGGGTAGTAGTACGCCCAGAAAAAGCACATTTCGTCATTCGCGCTCTCTCCGAACTTCACCATGTTCGACGACCCGTTGAACCAGTCACATTGGAACTTGAATCCACCTCCGCTCGATACATGGAACGGAGCGTCGAAGGCGACCGTCTTTGGCTCACTCCACGTCCAGCCCGGCACATCGTAGACCGGCGTACCCGGATCGGCGTCGCTCGTCGCGGTCCAGACTCGGACGTTCTTTCCCCACTGGTGCTCATGACCGGTGATCGCGAAGAAACTGGACGCCGCATACGCACTCGGCACGGGAAAGAAAACGGGGCCAACCGTAGCGGACGATTGCGGGGCGATCGCGATGTCCAGGTCGCCGATGAAGAGAAATGATGCCTCCTGGAACTGCCCGTCGGGGGTCGGGATCATCGTCGATGTCGACTGCAACGTCACCGC
>JALYHX010000330.1 GCA_030776305.1 Myxococcota bacterium | reverse complement strand
GGTGATCTCGAGGAGGCCACACCCGATCCCATCCCGAACTCGGAAGTTAAGCTCCTCGGAGCCGATGGTACTGCACGGGAAGCCGTGTGGGAGAGTAGGACGCTGCCGGGATTATTCAGAGAGCCTGTCTCGAGCAGGCTCTTTTTTTTTGGTTCGGACCCTAGGTCTTGAGGTGCGTGCATTCGTCGCCGCGCGTTACGCTAGTCCTCTGCCATGCGCGTGCACATTGGCCGATGGCAGCTGATCGCGAGCGGCGCGCTTGCGGGTGTCGCGGTTGTGATGGCCATCTGCGTCGGGCCACTCGTCCGAACCCGTGTGGCTGCCGAGGCGGCGCGCCGTCATCTCGAGGCGAACATCGGGGCAGTGCGCCTGGGTTGGTTTGCATTGCGCCTCGAGGCCGTCGACATCCAGGCGCAGGGGTTCACCAGCATGCGCGCTCGGATCGACGAGGTGCGCGTTTCCCTCAGCGCACTGATGAAGGTCCGGCAAGTCGAACTGCGCGGAGGCCTAGTCACCCTCACGGGTTCGCCCGATTCACTCCGCGACGACTGGCACAAGTGGCGCGATCACCGCGGCGTACCTGAGCACAGCGATCGATCGACGGCTCTGAAGCTCACCGGGCTCTCGGTCAGCTGGGTAGACACCCAGTCGCCGGCCATGAGCGCCAATTTGTACGGGATCGGCGTGCTCCGCGACGGCCAGGGAACTCAGCTCACCGTGACCGATGGACATGCTCGATTCGGTCGCGCCGGGATCGATTTGGGCCAAGCGACCGCGGACTTCGATGCACGCGGCATGCTCGTCCGGGCACACGTGGGCTCGCTCACGGTCGGATGGACGGCGAACCCCGAGCCGTCCCGACCTGATCTAGCCGCGCCCGGGAACGGGTCCCCGCCCAATGCACTGCCGCCTGTGGTCATCGCCAGGTCGGCACACAACAATCGGCGTGGGCGACCGCAGTCACCCTTGCCGGCCGATGCAGGTGCGCCGCTCGTGTCCTTGCCTGATCTCCGGGCTGCGCGTGCGGTGACCGCTGCCATTGCGTCGACGTTGGCCGCGCAAATTCAACAGGGGGCTGGCGTCTGGGTCGACGCATTGACTTGGAGGATTACGGATGACCCCGAGCGGGTCGCGCTGACCCTTGGGCCGGGTCCGCTTGCCCTCGACCGCACCGCGGCGCGGCTCGAGCTCACCTACTCGGCCGAGAAGAATGTGGCGAGCACGCCGCTCGCGCTTCGCATTCTACTTCCCACCGACGGCGGCGACGTCATCACGACCGTCGAAGGGGGGCCGATTTCGCTGTCCATGTTGGGCGTCATGGAGGGCGCGGCTGGGTTGGTGGATGTCGGACAGGCCACCGTTGCCGGACGCGCGCGTGTCGTGCTCGCAGGTGATGGGAGCGCGCTGACGTTCGATACGGATGCCGGTACACGCTCCTTGTCCGTGAACCACCGCAAGCTCGCAGTCGAAACGGTGCGTGGCCTCGACCTCGCTCTGCGAGCGCGCGGTACCCTCACGGCTACGGGCGAACTGCGACTCGACGACTTCGACGCGACGCTCGGCGCGCTTCACGTCGCCGGGAGCGGGATGCTGGACCAGAAGCCCGATCGAGTGGTCGCTACGGCACGCCTAGAGATTTCGCACGCGACGTGCCAGTCGCTCCTCGACAGCATTCCCGACGCGCTCTTGCCGACGATCCAGCGAACGAAGATCGACGGGACCTTCGGCGGGGTCGGGCGCTTCGCGTTCGACACACGCTCGCCGGACGAGCTCGAGCTCAGCTACGACATTCGAGACGGCTGCCGATTGATCGACGTGCCGTCCGCTATGGACCGCGACCGCTTCATGAAGGCTTTTGCGTATCGGATTTATCTCCCTGACGGGTCTACGACTGAAATCACGACTGGCCCCGCTACGCCCAACTGGACTCCGCTCGACCACATCAGCCCGTACATGCAAACGGCGGTGCTGACGAC
Source organism: Myxococcota bacterium (assembly GCA_030776305.1). Taxonomy (GTDB): domain Bacteria; phylum Myxococcota_A; class Polyangia; order Polyangiales; family Polyangiaceae; genus Palsa-1150. The sequence goes on along the minus strand of JALYHX010000330.1, from coordinate 1,513 downwards.
CGAAGACGGCGCGTTCCCTAAGCATCATGGTTATAACCACGCCGCGATCCGGGCTTCCATCGTCGCCAATCTCAAGGCGCGTCGGTTCGTTCGGGGTGCGAGCACCATCACAATGCAGCTCGCGAAAAATTTGTTCCTGTCGCGCGACAAGACCCTCTCCCGCAAGCTCGAGGAAGTCGTTCTGACCGACTATCTCGAGCAGACCTTCTCGAAGGACGAGATCATGGAGCTTTACCTCAACGTGATCGAGTTCGGCCCCGCCGTGTACGGGATCACGGCCGCGGCCGAATACTATTTTGGACGGTCACCCGCGGAGCTCGACCTCGCCGAGTGTCTGTTTCTTGCGTCGCTTCTGCCGTCTCCAGTTCGCTACGCGACCATGCGCGACCGAGAGCAGCCCCCAGAGGGATGGATGCGGTCCATACATGGCCTGATGGAGGTGGCGCGAAAGCGCGGGCTGCTCACGGACGCGGAGCTTTCGGACGGCGAGAGCGAAGAAGTGGTCTTCTGGCATGGCGGGGACCGACCCCCGCCGCGCGCCGCGGTGCGCGCGCGAACGCCCGTCGGAGGCGACGATGCGGATATCGCAGATCCCTTCGAAGCTGGTGAATGACGTTCTCCACTACTATGCCGCGGACGTGTCGGGTCGAGCGGCAACGCGCTCCCGCCGCCCTTGGGGTCCTTGGCCACGCTTCTTGCGGGGCGACCTCATTGGCGATTCCAGCGATCCAGCACCACTCGAGGGGGAGGGGCCCGCCCACCGCCCACCGCTCGAACGCGACCCCTTGCCTAGCGCCGCTCGCGCAGCCCGGTAAAGAACCGGCGCAGGCGCATTGCGGATTCTTCGCCGAGGACGCCAGCCGTCACGTCGAAGCGGTGATTCAAGCGGGCATCGCGGCCGATGCCGAACATCGTGTCCACCGCGCCACCCTTCGGGTCGGCGCATGCGTACACGACGCGGGCGACGCGCGCGTGCACGAACGCTCCTGCGCACATCGCGCATGGTTCGAGCGTCACGTATGCGGTGACCTTGTCGAGCCGCCACCCGAGAACGCGCGCTGACGCCTCCCGGATCGCGATCATCTCCGCGTGCGCGGTTGGGTCCGCCAGAGTCTCTCGCCCATTGTGCCCACGCGAGATTTCGCGACCATGGAAGTCCACGAGAACACACCCAACCGGGACTTCGCCAGCCTGCGCTGCAGCGTCCGCCTCCTCTAGAGCGAGCCGCATCCAATGATGATCGTCAGTCGTCGTGGCCATTGAGACTGGAGCTAAGCACGGACACCGGACAAGACGATGGATGCCCGAAAGCCGGCAACCGCAAAGTGGATTTGGAGACGGCGTGATGAGCGCGATGCACCTGGCTCATAAGTGCGGTGCTATGTCGTGTATGTCATGTGTGCCGCTCTCCTCCAGAACGGATGGCACATCGTTGTCCTTCATTCAAATTGGTGCGATTATGGCAGCCGCTCGCATATTTGATCATTACCCATCGCTTCCTTCGGGCCTGGCA
>JALYHX010000329.1 GCA_030776305.1 Myxococcota bacterium | reverse complement strand
GTGCTTGCCAGCAGCATCCATAGGGCAGCGCCACAGCCTGCTGCTCCCCAAGCGGCCCAGTTTCGAGCACGCGCGCTATTGCCCGCGTGCGTCTTCGCGAAAAAGGCCCAGACGCCGGCCACGAAATGAAACGTCACGCACGCAGTGCCCAAGAGGTACAAAGCGCCTCTCCAGGGCAACCCCTGCCACATGGACGACAAGTCCGCCTCGAGCACCGTGGCGAGTTCGTCGCCACCCAGGCGACCGTCCAGCGTATGGAAACGAAAGTCCGTCAGGTGAAGCACGATGAAGGCGAGCGCAGCAACGCCCGTCGCCCGCATGGCGATACGCAACGAACCCGGATAAGGGCTCGCCTCCGTCAGCGGCGTTCGTGTCAGGACGAGCCACAACCCTATGGCACCATGCAAAAGAAGCGGCACAAACACGAAGAGCCATTCGAACAGCGCGAGCGCCGGGATGCGATGCACACCACGGATCGCGGTTGCGAAGGCGGCGTCGCTCCAGAGTGCGCGCGCGTTGATCGCGAGATGCGCGATGAGGAACGCGCCGAGAGGCAAGACACCGCTCAGTGAGAATAAGCGGCGGATGGCGTCGTGAACGCCTGGGCGGAGAGCGTGACTGGGATTCGGCAAGAGCGTGCTACGGATGGTACCGCATGCGGGCTCGCGGTCGGTCGGCTGGGGACGCCGAGAGCACTTCGCCGGCTGTCTCCTCCGGTCCAGAGCTGGGTCCCATCGTTCGGCTGGCATCGGCCGCGGTGATCATCGCCGCTTGCGCCCGCGGCGTGTCTGGTCCAACGCCCCTCCCGACGCTCGCTTCGTCCCCGGTGGCCGCGACCGCGTTCGACGAGATTCGTGAGGAGTGGGGCGACCCCAATCGGAGCCATCATGACGGTCTGCGGAAGCTGCTCGAGCGTTTTCTCGCTCGATTTCCGAACGACGGTCTCGTCCCGATGGCCGGGATTTGCCTCGCGCTGGTCGCGATGGAGCAGGGCGACATCGCGGTCGCCGACCGGCAGCTCGCCGCATCCGAGGGCCTGCGGCCAGGTAGTGCCCACGACCTCTGGATGGTCGCACGCGCCCGCCGACTCCGCCTGGGCGGTGACCCCGAGGCCGCGCTCGAGATACTCCGACCGCTCGTTGGCAAGAATGTCGACCCCATGGCGCGCGCTGTCATCGAAGAGGAGCTCACGCTTGCCGCGCTCGCCACCCACCGCGACTACGAGGCGATTTCGTACATGGACGCGTGGCTGCGCGCGAGCTCGGAAGAAGACAAGAGCCAGACGGTGGAGGCCGTGAATGCCATTGTCGAACGCCTGCCGAAGGGGGTCCTCGTCGGCGCGTTGCGTGCGATGCGGACGCAGCGTGCGAGGTTCGGGTACGGCGTCGACATCGAACGGATCCTGGCGGGACGTCTCGCGAAGATCGCCATGGAGAACAGCGACCCCGAGCTTGCGCGATTGCTGCTCGACCCAGACGCGGGAGCCATGGCGTACGCGAGCGAGGCCGGGGCGGAGCTCTCAGAGCTTGCGGCCAGCCGCCGCGGACTCAACAGCGTCGACGGCCGGACGATTGGTCTGCTCCTCCCAACAGAATCACCGGCGCTTCGTGATGAATCGGCCGACGTGCTGCGTGGGGTCATGTGGGCCCTCGGCCTGCCGCGCGGGCTTCGGACGGGGGGCGACCTCACCGGGGCCGCCGAAGCCGGGGCGTCATCGTCGCGTCCGACATGCGTGCCCTTCGAACCCGCGCCTCCGCTCGCGGAGCCTCGCCCCGGCGAACGTTTGAGGCTCGTGACACGTGACGACGCGGGGAGCGCTGCGCGTACCGAGGTGTCGCTGGACGAGCTCGCTGGGGAGGGGGCGGCTGTGGTGATTGCGGGCCTCGACGCGCAGACTGCGGCCCGCGCATTGGACTGGGGCGAGGGCCACGGGGTCCCTGTTGTCTTGCTTGTGCCTCCCATGGGGCGGGGGACCGGTGCGTTCGGGTTCATCCTCGGCGAGTCGAGGCAAAGGGTCGTCGCCGCGCTCGCCGATGCCATCCCCTCGCTCACGAGAGAGCCGGTCGCGACAGTCATCGATCAAAGCGAAGTCCCGCTCTTCCCGCAGCAGGGGGGACGCGTCGGGCCATTGAACTTTCGGGGACCCGTCTCCTGCGATACCCCCGCGACGAACGCCGGCGATCCACGCTTTCCCATCGCCGAATGGGATCATGACAAGGTACGTGCTTGGCTGGTGAGTGGATCACCGAGGTGCGCCCTGGACATCGTCAGCGAGCTGTCCACTGCCCATTCGCGTGGCACGGCAGCACTGACGCTCGAGGCTGCGGCGCTCCCCGCACATTTCCCAGGACTGCGCGTCGTCACCGCATCGGCGGGCGTGGTCCCCGGCGGCGCGACGAGCGATATCGGCGGCGACGAGCTCGAGCGTTTCTCTGCGACGCTCGGAGACGTCAGCTGGTGGACCGCGCTGGGGCGCGATGCGGCGACACTCGCCCGTGTGGCTGTCGATCGCCTTCCGACTGATATGGCGGTCTCGCCCAGGGCCGTCGCGGACCGGCGCAATGCTGCCCGGGACATGCTTGCCTCAGCTCGAGCACGGCTGTGGACGAGCGAAGCCACGTCCTGGACTCCGGCCCATACGATGAAGCGCACGGTGTGTGCC
>JALYHX010000328.1 GCA_030776305.1 Myxococcota bacterium | reverse complement strand
GAGTAGCCGAGATCGACAGTCACCCGTGGACGGAACTCACCTCCGGGTGCAATTGTACGGATGCGCACTCTGCAAGCCGCACAAGCTGACGTTCGCTCCGCCCGCGCACATTTGCGCGACGCAGGGCTGGCCGTTCTTGCACTCCGCGTCCACTTCGCATAGCTGCGCGGAGCCCTGCGTGGGCGTCCCGGGCGGCGAGCATGAACCGCATTCGGGGACCGTCTGGCAGGTGGTCGATGCCGTGAACTGCGTCGCGGTGCCGCAGCAAACCTGGCCACCCGAGCAGTCGCCTGCCCACTGGCAGTGGAACGTCGCCATGAGAATCGGGCACGACGCGCTGTTGCCGGCAAGACATTGTCCCGTCATCGTCGGAGAAACGCAGCACGTGTTCGAGCGCAAGTCACACGGCATGGTTCCGCACAACGGCGCGCCCCCATCGCCCTGCGCAGAGCCGGCATCGAATGTCCCCGAGCCTGGGGCGCAGCCGGCATCGACGCCGCCCTCCGTAGGACCGCCCGAGTTTCCGCCGGAGCTCGCGTCGGCGGCACCATCGACGCTGGCGCCGGATGCCCCGCCGGAGCTCGTGTCGGTGCCACTGTCGGCGCCGCCGCTCGAGGCGTTCCCCGAGTCACCTCCAAAGCCATCACCGCCGGAGCTCGCTGCCGAACCGCTCCCCGAACCGCCACCACCGGAGCTACTGCCGGAAGCGCCACCCGAGCCGCTGCTCGAGCCGCGCGTGGCGTCAGGCGTTCCCCCCGCGTCGTCACCGGATGGCGGGCTTGACGAGCCGCACGCCGACAGAGATCGAGCTCCGAGAAGGACCCAAGAAACGCAGAAGGCCAACGACCGGGAAGTCATCGACCGAGGATAGTTCGCTTCGGATCGCGCGCCTACTCCGTCAGAACGCGCATACGACGCTTCCGGGCTTCCGGAGTTTCATTCTCACGAGCGTATTGGCGATGACCTCGTTGACCTGCTCCTGCCCAATCGACTGAAGAAACTCGCTATACAGGGCGAGTTTCCGGCGAAGGACGTCGTCCATCACGACCTGATTGCCGTCGGCGATCTGGACGCGCACGGCGTCCTCGTCGCTGAGATCGAAGTTGATGAAGCCGCGACATCGTGGTGCCCCGCAGCGGCAAGGGTCACGTCGAGGCTCGTTGTGGCTCACCCAGCCGTAGAAGATCGTGACTTCTTCGCCCGGGGCGATCGGCCGCGTGCACTGGATGCGTCCCGCGCCGTCCGAGAAGATGGCCGCATTGGGGTTGCAACTGTGATTGCAGAGCCAGCCGCCGGGCACGCTGGTGTCGGGGATGATGACGGACCGCCCCTCCGACAGGAGCGTGAGCTTCGTCTCCGCGGCTGCCACCGCTTCCGGGTGCCTTGCGTCGACCCTTCGCTGCTTCGGCGCGTATGCGACGACGACGTCACCCGCTTTGAAGTGTCGTCGCGCGAAGACGCCCCTTCCGGCAATCGGGCTGTTGCGAAAATCGACCGACGACAGACTGAACATCGGTTTGACCGCACGTCCCTTGCTCATACCGCCCTTCGCAACGTAGCAGCCAATCCGACAACAAGCCGACGGCATAAGAGCGCCATAGCGCTTGAAATAGGGGCGCGTGCGCGATTTATCGAATCCTCACATTGAGTGACTATGCTCCGGTTCGAAAATCTCCGCGCCACGCCCTCTTTCAAGCGCTCTGCCGCCCTTCTGCTCGCCGTTTATTGTCGGATTGGGGCCAGCACTCGCGCTCGCGTTGGGGCTGTCGCTTGCACGAAAGCCATGACACGTTTGTGCGAGCAAGGAGGCCCCGCGCATGAGCGAGATTCGAACGACCTTGGCCGACGGAGCGCTCGAGATCGTCATGGATCGGCCGGCCCGCAAGAACGCGCTCACGGTCGCCATGTACGCCGAGATGGCCCACGCCTTGTCACGCGCTTCGCATGAAGCCGCCGTGCGAGCGGTTCTTGTCCGGGGCGCCAGCGGCGTCTTCACGAGTGGCAACGACCTCCACGATTTCATGGATCGCGGACTCGCCGGCGATCCTTCGCCGGTCGCGCACTTTCTCGATGTGCTGGCGTCGTTCGACAAACCCATCGTGGCCGCCGTCGAGGGGCATGCGATCGGGATCGGCACGACGATGCTCCTCCACTGCGATCTCGTGTATGCGGCCGAGAGCGCTCGGTTCCGGCTGCCTTTCGTGAACCTTGCGCTCGTTCCCGAAGCCGCATCGAGCTACCTCCTGCCGCGCCTCGTGGGTCACGCTCGGGCCGCGGAGCTCCTCTACTTCGGTGACCCCTTCGACGCGCCGACCGCGAAGCACCTCGGCATCGTCAATGCGGTCGTCCCGAGCGAAGACCTCCTGGCGTTCGCTCGCGAAAAAGTGGCGGCGCTCGTCGCCAAGCCCCCCGAGGCACTCAAGGAAACGAAGCGGCTGCTCAAGGCGCCACTTGCCGACGAGACGCGCGCCCGCATGCGCGCGGAGTTCGCCGCATTCGCCGAGCGCCTCCAATCGACCGAGGCGACGACGGCGATCACCGCGTTCTTCGAAAAGCGCCGGCCGAGCTCCTCCTGAGAGCGTGTAGGAGATTGCTTGGGGGACCGTGCGCCAGTGCGCGTGTATCGGTGGCGACCGGGCCGCGACAACGAGTGTGGAGAAGATCGCGGCGTTGTCTGTGACATCGGCGCGGAGTGAGGGACGCGCTTCGGCGATCGACGCTGCGTCGCGGGGGAGCTTCGCTCGTTACCGCGCGAGAATCGCTCCCTTGGGCGTGAATGTGCGCGACTTGCGGGGGAGCGATGCTCGTTCGACGAAGAACGCGCTTCGCGGGTCGATTGGCGAAGGACGGTGGCGAGCCAGTGACGCTCGCTACCCAATCCACGAGAATCGGTCGCGGCCGAGTCACGCTGGGTCAACGACGAGCGAAGTTCGTTTTGGACATCGCGACGCTTGCTTTTGCCATAGCGAAGCTCGCTTCGTGAGTCCCTTCGCTTGCTCTTGCCTTAGCGAGACTCGCTCCACGAGTCGCTGCGATCACTCGGTCGAAGGCGAGGCTCGTTTTCGAGATTGCTACGCTCGCTGCTGGACGAGGGAGGCTCACTCGGTCCAAAGCGAGTTTCGCTTTGGGGATGGCTACGCTTGCTTTTGCAGAAACGAAGCGCGTTCGGCGATTCTCTTCGCTCACTCGGTGCAAAGCGAAGCTCCCTTTGGATGGAGGCACGCTCGATATTGCAAACAACGAGCTCGCTCCTTCGATGACGAGGCTCGTTGGGCGATTCACTTTACTTGCTTCTGCAAAAGCGAAGCTCGCTCCTCGGGTATCTACGCTCGATCGTTCGAGAGCGAGGCTCGTTTTGAACATCGCTATGCTCGCTTCTTCCAAAGCAAAGCTCGTTCGGTGAGAATCTGCGCTTGCTTCTTCGAAAGCGAGGCACGTGCGCGGCCGAGGTCGGCTCGGTCTCGGCGAAGCGCCTTTTGCTCCATCGAAAACGAGGCTCGCGACCACGGGACCCATCGTCGTGAATCGATTCGCGGGAGTCACTCGTCGCCCCGCGTCGATCCCGAGGGCGGCCGCGTGACTTGCGAGTCGTTCACGATCGCTCGTGGTTCGCCAAGCAAGCGTCGCGTCCCGAGAAGCGAACGCAGTGACTCGGTGAACGAGCGTCGTTCATCGATGCGCGAGAATTGGCTGGTCCCATCATTCTGTCTAGGCCAAGCGGCAACCCCCCCACTTCACCGGCTACACGCCCTCGCCCTCCCCCGCGGAGCGCTACGCATTGGTCTCGGTCTCTCGCAGGATGTGCGCGTGCGGTTTGAGAGCCCCCCTCAGGTCCCCCCGCGGGGCGGGGGGACGTTGCACCAGGAGCATGGCGAGGGCTGACGTTTCGCAGAGCAGTCAGGGCTTCGCTGGCGGGCAGCGCATCGGCCATCCCTCGCTCGGGCCGTATCCGTGCCAACGGCTCGCACACGCGTGGTGCGAAGCAACGGCCACGTCTCTCCAGTCCTGCTCGCCGTCATCGTCCTCGAGAAAGTCGTAGGCGGCCTGGATCTCTGGCTCGGAACGAAACGCCCCTGTGACCGTAGCGCTTGGACGCTGCGCCAGCTTCTCGCCCATCGACACCAGCCGGCGAAGGCGACGACTGTCTCGCGGCATCGCCTTGCCGAATCCCTCGCTCGCCCATGTCTAGTCCCAATCCGACAATAAGCGGCGAGCAAAACGGCTGATAGGAATTGCTGTCATCCTGAGCGAAGCGAAAGACCCCACTTGGCAACACGGCCGCTGGCCGGGCGATGGGTCAGCCACGCACGGGCCGATAAGCGTGTGCTCCTGGTGCAACGTCCCCCCGCCCCGCGGGAGGACCTGAGGGGGGCTCTCAACCCGCACGCGCACATCTTGCGAGATACAAGACCAATGCGTAGGCGGAAGCGGGGGAGGGCAAGTTGGTTCAGTCCGTCACGCGGGGGGCGGGGGCTGCTCGAAAAGTGTATGCCCCTCCGTCGCGCCAATCCCAGGGACAGGCGCTCTAGTGTGCGCCGCCTCGACGGAATACACTGTCCGTCTTCTTTCAGGGGCAACGCATGGCAACCGACGATCGGCTCAACTTATTGACGCTATTGGCCACGTTCGCCTACCAGCACAAGCCGGAAGGTTTCGCGCTGACGTCCGGGAAGACGAGCACCGAGTACATCGATTGCAAAATGGCCTTGAGCCATCCGGATTGCTTGCCGTCGCTGGGCGCCGTGTTCGTCGCGCACG
>JALYHX010000327.1 GCA_030776305.1 Myxococcota bacterium | reverse complement strand
TACTGGGCATCCGACCGCGTCGTCGGAGGAGGCGCGGCATGGGCGCTCAACTACGATGACGGCTTCACGGCGTTCAGCCCCGGCGCAGTCGGCGCCGCGAACCAGTTCACTACGGCTTGGACTCGCTGCGTGCGCTGACGGACTCCTGTTGCGTCCGAGAATGAGCTCGCAGGGGTTGGCTACGAGCTTGCGAGTTAGCCATGAAGAGCGTCCGGAGAACGCGATGGTCGGCTTTGGGACTCCAAGACCCACTCGGAATCCTCGACCTGACTTTGCGCGACTTGGATTGCTCGGGCGCGTCCGTCCGGCGACGAACTCAAATCGAGCGCAAATTCCAAGTAGATCGACCGCGGCCAGAGCAACGACGACGCTTTGACGGTGCGCATCCCCAATCTCCCCCCATACAGTCTCAATGCGCTCGCCCACGCGTGGCGAACGCCTGCAGGCGTCCCGTGGACCCCCCTTGCCTCGAGCGGCGGCGGATGACGAATCTTCGAACCGCAGATTGGGTTCGTTGCTTACCCGTAGCAAACAGCGGTGGCGGCCGAAGTAGTCTTTTTACTTGCCCATCTGGGCTTGCTCACCCTTCGGGCGCCGCGTCTTCACACGCGTCTCCACGTGCGATGGCAAGACGGATGAGTCGTGATCGCCCCAATCCATGGGAAATGAAGCGCGTAGAAGAGCGGAGTTGGACGGCACGAGCTCGAGCAGGAGCATTGGCGCTCCTCGGCTCGGCGCTCGTCGCTTCGGTGAATTGCGGCGGCGGAGGACGCGTTACGGCTCGGCCGACGGACAGCGGCGGAATGAACATGAGCATGGACGGCGCCGAGGGGGCCGATGCGGACCGCGGCACCGACGCGGCCGCCTTCGTCGACGCCGGCCTGTCGGCCGATGCGGCGGCTCTCGTCGCGGCCCGCCCGTACACGATCCACGTGCCGCCTGGTTATGTGTCCACACGACCGACATCGCTGCTCGTCATGCTGCACGGCTACAGCGCTGCCGGTCAGTTGGAGGAGAGCAGCCTCTTTCACCTGACGGCGGCGAGCGACACCTACGGATTTCTCTATGCCCTTCCCGACGGCACGGTAGACCGCCTGGGCAATCGTTTTTGGAATGCCACCGACGCATGCTGCGACTTCTACGGTTCGCATGTCGACGATGTCGCTTACTTGAACGCGGTGATTGACGATATTGCGTCCAAATACAATGTCGATCTCAAGCAAGTCTTCGTCGGCGGCCACTCGAACGGCGCCATGATGGCGCAGGTCTTCGCGTGCCGAAATGCCAATCGGATCGCAGCAGTCTTCAGCTACGCGGGCGCGATATGGGCGCAGGCGTCGATGTGCGCGCCGAACGACGTCGTTTCGGTGGTGGAGCTCCACGGTGAAATGGACCCGACGGTTCCGTACGATGGCGGATCGAACGCGGCGTACCCGCAGAGCCCACCCTATCCATCCGCGTCCGCCACTGTAGAGACATGGGCAACGCGTGACGGCTGCACCGCACCACTCGCGGACGACGGCGAGGCGTTCGACCTTGTGCCCTCTTTGCCCGGAAACGAGACGACGGTCGCGAAAGCGGGGGGCTGCCCGCGGGGTATCGACGCGGAGCTTTGGACCCTTCACGGCGGGGTGCACACGGACACGCTGAGCGCCGCTGCGTTCGGTCCGGCCGTGTGGGGCTTTCTTCACGGTCACCCGAAGCCATGACGGGCGCAGTCCATTCTGATGACACTGTGGCTCGCGTGCCGCAGGGGGGGAGTGGGCGGGGAAGGTGTGAGGAGCGCAATTTTCGTCGGTGGGTCATACGCTCGCTGCATTGGGCCCGATGACGGAGGAATTCATCGATGGCTGCCTGAAGCTCGTGCGCGTGTGCGCCAAGGAGCCACGTTCGTGCAGTGACGTCCGACGTCCGCGAGGGCTCGCACTGTGGTCCTTTCGCGATGGCACCGTGGTCCCAATGGGGTTGCATCATGGTCCCAACGCTTTGGCACCATGGTCCCAATGGGTTTGGATCCCTTCCCCTTCGCGTGGTGGATGCGGTGCCATCGCGTTGGGACCACGTCCGCACCGCAGGGGGACCAGTGTCCCTCCATGGCAGGGGTGCTTACTCCACGCGCGGAGGTGATGGTCCCACCACGGTGGGGTCACTTCCCCCACGCGATAGGACCGTGGTGCCAATGCAGTGTCCCATGGGTACCAC
>JALYHX010000326.1 GCA_030776305.1 Myxococcota bacterium | reverse complement strand
GGCCAACCTTCGTGGACGACGACCAAGCGATGGGTGCGCTCCACGCTCGCGATCAGCGTGTCTTCATCCAGAGGGCGCAAACTGCGCAAGTCGACGACCTCAGCCGAGACGCCGAGCTTTTCGAGTGCAGCGGCCGCCTCGAGCGCCACGTGTGTCATACGAGAGTAGGCCGCGAGGGTCACGTCGGTTCCGGGCCGCGCGATTTGTGCTTTGCCGAGAGCGACGACATGCTCTCCATCGGGCACGTCGCCGCGGACCGCGTTGTAAAGCGTCTCGGACTCCATGACGAGGACCGGGTTGTCATCACGAACCGCGGCCTTGAGGAGACCTTTTGCGTCGGCCGGGAACGCCGGAGCCACCACCTTCAGCCCGGGGATGTGCGCGTAGAAGTGTTCCATCGCGTGGCTGTGCTGGCTGCCCACCTGCCGAGCGCTGGCGTTGGGACCACGAAAGACGATCGGGCATTCGAATTGCCCTCCAGACATCTGCCTCAGCTTGGCCGCGTTGTTGAGAATCTGGTCGAAGGCGACGGCGCTGAAGTTCCAGGTCATAAACTCGATGATCGGTCGCAGGCCAACCATGGCCGCCCCGACGCCGACGCCGGCAAAACCAGCCTCGGCAATTGGCGTATCGATGACGCGCTTCTCGCCGAACTTCTCGAGCATGCCCTCGCTGACCTTGTAGGCCCCTTGATAATGCCCGACCTCCTCGCCCATGAGGAACACGCGGTCGTCGCGTTCCATCTCTTCGATCATGGCCTCGCGGAGGGCTTCTCGAAATCGCAGATTGTGCGCCATCGTGTTCAGTGTTCGGAGTGGATTAGTACGCGAACGGACCCTTGTATGTCGTCGGTTCGAGATCGCCAATATCCGCTTCCGGACTCTCCGCAGCGAACTTCAGGGCATCCGCCACGTCCACCTCGACGGCCGTCTCGATCCCCTCGAGCCGTGCCTCGGTGGCGCCTTGCTCGAGCAGCGCAGCCCTCGCGCGCAACAGCGGGTCACGCTTCTTGTGCTCGTCTTCCTCGGCTTTGGTTCGATATTTTGCCGGATCGCTCATCGAGTGCCCGCGGAAACGGTACGTGCGCACCTCGACGAGCGTGGGCAAGCTCTGTTCGCGAGCGCGCTTGACCGCGTCGCCGATTCGACGCTCGACCTCGAGAACGTCGTCCGCGAAGAAACGGTCACGCTCGATTCCATATCCGAGCGCCTTGAGCGAGACGTCCTCGACCGACATCGACCGCGAAAGCGGCGTACCCATCGAATACTCGTTATTCTCGCAAACAAAGACAATCGGAAGCTTCCACAGAGCCGCCAGACTGACGCCTTCATGGAAACCGCCGATGCTCACCGCCCCCTCGCCGAAGAAGCACAAGGTGACGCGCCCATCTCCGCGGTATTTGCTGGCGAATGCAACGCCCGCGGCGAGCGGAATGTGCCCCCCGACGATTCCGTAACCGCCGAGCATGTTGTGCTCTTTGTCGAACATGTGCATCGAGCCGCCCAGGCCTTTGGAACAGCCAGTTGCCTTGCCGAACAGCTCGGCCAGGAGCGTTCGTGGGCTCATTCCCTTGGCGAGCGCGATGCCATGATCGCGGTACGTCGTGACGACGTAGTCCTCAGGCCGAAGTGCAGCCAGCGCCCCCACGCCCACGGCCTCTTGCCCGATATAGAGGTGCAAGAAACCGCCGACTTTTCCCTGAGCGTACGCCCGCGCGCTCTCCTCCTCGATCCGGCGGATCAGCAGCATCTCGCGATACAGACCTTCGAGATGATCGCGCGCGTCGGTCTCGGCCTGCAACGGCGCGGATGCGGGCGCGATCGGCGTCGGCGGACCACCCGTCAGCGTACTGTTTTTTACCATTGCGGTTTGCGTCTTCGGCTCGGCGTTCATGGACGAGGAGTGGCCTTTTCGTCTGGACCGACGAGAGTCTAGTGCGGTGCAGCGGGGTACGGCTAGGGGGCGATGACCGGGGCAGAGTTCGAAGTCGGCAAAATGACACCGGAGGAGGACCTCGTAGCAGAACTTGCGTGCGCGGTGGAAGCCGCGGACTCCGGTGGATGGGATGGTCGTACGACGCGCTGCATCGAGGAGCCAGGGTCATTGACGTTCGCGGGCACGTTCGCGACCTTCTTGACCGATGAGCCGTCCGTCTTGGTTTGTTGCAAGCGGCCGATGGCAACAAGCACGAAGATGACCGCAAAGGCGACCAGCGCGAGGCTGTTCTGCCGGCGGCGTGTCGCGCGGGACGCGCTCGAGCGCGGCACCGGTGTGGTCAAAAACGCGCCCCGCGTGCGGTCCAGTTCCGCGGAGAGTGCCGATCCGAACACCTCGCACGATGGGAATCGCTTCTTCGGATCTTTGGCGAGGGCGCGAGCAAAGATGAGGTCCAGACGCGTGAAGCGATGCAGCCGCGGGAGCGCCGACCGGGGCGGTGGGTACTTGCCCGCCGAGACACTTGCCGCAACAGCCGCTGCATCGTCACCCGGAAACGCGGGCACGCCCGTCAGCGCCTCGTACATTGCGGTGCCCAGGGAAAACTGGTCGCTCTCGGCACTGAACGCGCGCAACGAGAGCACCTCGGGCGGACAGAACGCCGGCGCTCGCAGCGCGCCGTCCGATAGACCGAAGTCCGTGAGCTTCGCACCCGTCGGCGCAAGCATCACGTTCTCGGGCTTGACCCCGCGGTGGATCAATCCCCTGGTATGCGCGTGTGTCAGTGCGGAGCCGACGGCACGCGCGATTTGTGCAACCTCCGAAGGGGGAAGCGGCCCCTCCTGCAGGCGCTCGCGAAGCGTAGGCCCGCGGGCCAACTCGAAAACGAGGTATAGGCCGACGCCCTGGTCGTCCCCCATGTCGTGCAGCCCGACAATCGCGGGGTGCGACAGGGTCGAGGCAGCGCGCGCGTCGCTCCGAATTCGTTCCGTGAGCTCCAAGTGCTCGTTGGGCGTCAGGCCCAGATCGTCCCGGATCACCTTGAGCGCGACCGGACGTCCGAGCACCGGGTCGCGCGCGAGCAGCACACGTGCGATCCCCCCTTCGCCGAGGAGAAGCTCGACCTCGTAGCGGCCGATGCGCGAGGGGAGGCTCACGTATGAGGTGTAGCATGGTCGTTGTGTCTGGCGGGGGACCGGCCGCCACGAGGAAGGTGCGCTTCGGCGGGCCTAAGAAAATGGATTCCAGCACGCGAGCTTGTGCCCGCTCCCGCTCGCCGTCTCTACGAGAGAGGGCGCGTCGCGGTCGCACCTGCCGCGGATTGCGCGCGGGCAGCGGGGGTGAAAGGCGCATCCGGTCGGTGGGTCGATCGGAGATGGAACGTCGCCTTCGAGAATCAGCCTCACGCGCCTGCGCTCGGGATCGGGCTGCGGCGCGGCGGAAAAAAGGGCGCGCGTGTACGGGTGCCGTGGCTCCGCATAGAGAGCTTCGGCAGATGCCTGCTCGACGATCCGTCCGAGGTACATGACCGCGACTCGGTGGCTGACGTGCTCGACGATCGAAAGATCGTGCGACACGAAGAGATAGGAGAGTCCGATCGTCTCCTGCAGCTCGACCAGCAGGTTGACGATCTGGGCCTGAATCGAGACGTCCAGCGATGCGGTCGGCTCATCGCAGACGATGAACTCAGGCTCGACGGCGAGGGCGCGGGCAATGCCGATGCGCTGGCGCTGGCCACCCGAGAACTCGTGCGGATAGCGATCCATCGCATCGCCGCGCAGGCCCACTCTCTCCAGAAGCTCCGCCACGCGCGCCTCTTCGTCGGCCCGTGTCTTCGCGAGCTTGTGGATGCGGATGGCTTCGCCGACGATTTCGCGCACCGTCATCCTCGGATTCAGGCTCGAGTACGGATCCTGAAAGATGATTTGCATGCGCCGCCGCAGAGGTCGCATCTCGCGCTGGGTGAGGAGCGTGACGTCGCGGCCATCGAAGATGACGCGGCCGAAAGTCGGATCCAAGAGCCGCAACATCACCCGTCCAAGCGTGCTCTTGCCGCAGCCGCTCTCCCCCACGAGGCCCATCGTCTCGCCACGCCGCACGCGGAGCGAGACCCCGTCGACCGCCCGCACGAAACGGGACATCGTGCCGAAGAGGCCGGTGCGGATCGGGAAATACTTGGCGATGCTGTCGGTAGCCACGAGTGTCCGCGGGCGCTCGCCGACGGCCCCGACGTCGCCCGAATTCTTCCGCGTCGGCGGCGCGGTGGTGGGGGAAGAGATTC
Source organism: Myxococcota bacterium (assembly GCA_030776305.1). GTDB lineage: Bacteria > Myxococcota_A > Polyangia > Polyangiales > Polyangiaceae > Palsa-1150. The sequence continues at coordinate 13,627 of JALYHX010000326.1, read as the reverse complement.
CCTTTGCCTCGCTCACGGCGACACCTCTTTGGCCCGCCAGCACCGCGAAGATCTACCTGGTGCGACCTCGTCGAGCGGCGGCTCTTCGCGCGTGCAGATCTCGATGCACATCGAGCAACGGTCCGCGAAGCGGCACCCGGGAGGAAGGTTTCGCAAGTCGGGGACGATCCCCTCGATCGTGCGCAAGCGCGCGCGCCGCTGTCCGCCGGCGCTCGCCTGAGGTCGTGGGATGCTGTCGAGCAGCCCTCGCGTGTAGGGATGCATGGGTCTGGCGAAGAGCTCGCGCACCGGAGAGCTCTCGACGACGCGTCCTGCGTACATGACGACGACGCTCTGCGCGTTCTCGGCGACGAGCCCGAGGTCGTGTGTGATGAAGAGGATACCCATCGACAGACGCTGCTGCAGATCGCGCAGCAGCTCGAGAATCTGCGCTTGAATGGTGACGTCGAGCGCAGTGGTCGGCTCGTCGGCCAGAAGAAGCTTCGGTTCGCAAGCGAGCGCCATCGCGATCATCACACGCTGTCGCTGACCACCCGAGAGCTGATGAGGGTACGAATCGACGCTCGTTTCGGGCGCGGGGATGCCCACGAGCCGAAGCAGGTCTACCGCTCGTTCACGCGCCTGCTTGCGCGATTTGCGTTGGTGCAGGACCACGGCCTCGATGATCTGCCAGCCCGCCGTATATACCGGATTCAGGCTGGTCATCGGCTCCTGGAAGATCATCGAGACGAGGTTGCCCCGCACATCGCGCATCTCTCTTTCGGACAGTCGCAGCAAGTCGCGGCCCTCCAGCGCGATTGCGCCCGAGTCGATGCGTCCCGGCGGTGATCCAATCAGGCGAAGGATGGAAAGAGCGGTCACGCTCTTGCCGCAACCACTCTCACCGACGAGGGCCACGGTGGCAGCGCGGGGAACGTCGAAAGACACCTCGTCGACCGCGCGGACGACACCCGCGTCCGTCCGGAAGCTGGTGACGAGATTGCGAACGCTCAGAAGAGGCATCTCGTCCATCGCAGAGAAGGGATAGACGAGCACACGACGCGGGTCGAGGCGGGGAAAGGCGCCTCGTCCGATGCACGCACACGATGGCAGCCTCCGCTCGTTTCTGGATCGCCGTGCGCGACTCGAGGCGTGCACAGGACATAGGGAGCGATTAGAGTTCGCCCCCGCGATGTCAACACCGTCGTTCTCCTTGGGGGAGCCGTCTCGGTTGGAAGGAAGCTACCCGCTCGACCTCGGCGTTCAGAAGTCGGTTGCGCGTTCGATCGTCACGCTTACGATGCTGACGCCGTCGATCCGGATCGCGGTCGCGTATCTGGTTCGGTCGCTGGTGCCGCGTCGCGTGCATCATGTTCGTCGGATGGTCGATTGGGGCGGGTGAGGGTTCTGAGGCGAGCACCACTCGAAACGAGACTCGACGTCGACGCGCACGCTCTCTTGGTGTTGTATGTCCTGTTGGCGCCCTGTTTTTTTTCGGGGTGCGTGCCGCCGCCGAGGATGTGCGCCTCGGAAAGCGATTGTGGCGCACAGGCTTCCTGCGTCGCGGGCCGTTGCGTCGCCCGAGGCGCGACACCGGCCATAGACACGGCACGGCGCGTTCTTTTCCCTGCGGCGGACATCGCGTTCCTGCGGCAAGGCGCGATCTCGCAGGATCCGGCGGCGGCGACGCTAGGTAGTGCGCGCGACCGAGGCGCCGTCATCTTCCTGCGTTTTTCCGTTGCTCTGCCTCCCGAGGCCTACGTCCTCGAGGCATACTTGATACTCGAGCGGGCGATCGACATCGACGCTGACCCCAACCCGATCACTTTGCGTACAGCGCGCATCGTCGATGCGTGGGACAGCCGATCGATCTCATGGGCGCGCCAACCGCGCGTCCAAGACATCGGCTCGCCGACGACACTTGTCTCGCCAGCGGCGGGATCGCTCGTACGATTGGACATACGCGCGCTCGTGCAACGCTGGCGGCGCCGCACGGGGCTCGACTTCGGCGTTGCTGTTCGCGCCGAGCAGGGCAGCTTCACCGGGATGGCCTTCGCGCTCTCCCCGGCGGCTGCAGGCCCCCACGATCCCATCGTTGCCCCTGTCGCACGGCCCCCGACGGTGGCGCCGTCCCCGTTGGAGCCACACCTCGCCCCTCCATCGTCCGTGGCAGAGCCGCGTCGTGAGCTCGTCGGGCCGAGGCTGGAGCTTTACGTCAAGTGAGCTATCGACCGGTCCAGGATGCGTTCGAAGCTTGCCACCGCAATTGGGCGGCAGCAGATGGTAGCGATACCCCGGATCCTGATGATCGTCGGCGTCGCATCGATCGCCAACGCGTGCGGACGCGACAGTCGCGCCGCCATGAACCAGCGCGTCGAGACAACGTGGGTTTCCCCGGCGAGCGCAGCCTGCGATCACGCAGCGTGCGGCAACGATTTCTTCGTCGACCTCGCTCCGGTCGATGGTTGCACGGTGGGCAGCCGATGCGCCGTTTCAGTCAAGCTCGTCGCGACGGGCGACTACCACATCAATGATGCGTATCCATACAAGTTCAAGGCCGATGAAATCGACGGCGTGGAATTCTTGGGTGCCGGCGGCCCCGACAGGAACGTCTTCTCCACGTTCACCGGGAACTGGTCGAAGAGCGACGAGAGGACCGGAGCGATGACCATTGCGTTTAAGCCATCGAACCCGGGCACCATGGCCCTGGGGGGAACCTTCAAGCTCAGCGTCTGTTCGCCGGAAAACTGCCAGCTCGAATCGCAAGCAGTAAAGACGACCGTAACCGTACGATAGAGCTACCCTTGGGAGATCGATGAGCGAACCGCGCGGCGCCACCTCGCAGGTCCTGTCAATCGCCGAGCACGTCGAGCAGCGCTTTCGCGCGGGGCGGCGCGTGCTCTCGTTCGCCGAGTTCCTCATGCTCTTCGACGAGCAGCCAGTACGCTACTCGCGGGATGCAAGTCGGTATTTGCGCGACGTGTTCGACCACTACGGCAAGGCGATCGTGCGCCATCCGTGGGGCGAGTTCACCCGCTATCGCCTGTTCGACTTGCCGTGGGAGTCCGTCTCATCCCAGAACGGGTCGAGCGATGGGGACGCCGCCGCGCCGCAACAGGGGCCCAACGCCGAGCCGCGATCGCTGCCGCGCGGGGCACTGGTCGGCCAGGAACACGTCCAAGAGGAAATCTACCGTGCGCTCTCGAACTTCGTCCGCGAAGGTCGCCCGAACCGGCTCGTCCTGCTGCATGGTCCCAACGGCTCGGCCAAGTCGACGATCGCCCAATGCATGATGGCCGCCCTCGAAAACTACTCGACGCTCGACGAGGGCGCACTTTATCGCTTCAACTGGGTCTTTCCGTCGCAGAAGACGATTCGGGGATCGCTCGGATTTGCGCACGACAAAGCGACCGGTCCGGTCGCGGCTTCGTACGCGCACCTGTCGGACGAAGAGGTCGACGCAAAGCTCCTCGTTGAAGTGCGCGACCACCCGCTTTTTCTCATTCCGATTCCGGACAGGCGTAGGCTCCTCGAAGCCGCCTACAAACGCGTCGGGGCCGCGGAGCCGGCCAATGACTGGATCGCGCACGGGCAGCTCTCTCACAAGAGCCAACAGGTGTTCGAGGCGCTGCTGTCTTCCTACGACGGCTCGTACGCCGAGGTTCTCAAGCACGTTCAGGTCAACCGCTACTTCGTCTCGCGACGCTATCGCGTCGGGGCGGTCACGATCGGTCCTCAACTCAGCGTCGACGCGGCCGAGCGACAGATCACGATGGACCGATCGCTTCAGTCACTGCCGGCATCGCTGCAAGCGGTGACGCTCTACGAAGCCAAGGGGGAGCTGATCGATGCCGCCGGGGGGCTGCTCGAGTTCAGCGATCTGCTCAAGCGGCCGCTGGACGCGTTCAAATACCTTCAGCTATCGGTCGAGACCGGCGAGGTGGCGCTCACCGCTCAAAACGTCCAGCTCAACTGCGTCATGATGGGAAGCGCCAACGAGCTCCACCTCGACGCATTCCGCGAACACGCGGAATTCGCCAGCTTCCGCGGTCGGCTCGAGCTCGCGCGCGTTCCGTACATCAAGAGCTACGAGCAGGAGCGGCTCATCTACGACACCCACGTCACACCACAGATCCGGCGCCACGTTGCGCCGCATGCGACCGAAATCGCTGCATCGTTCGCGGTCTTCACGCGAATGCGCAAGCCCAACCCCGATCGCTATCCTAGGCCGATAGGCGCGATCGTATCCACGCTCACCGCCGTCGAAAAGGCCGATCTGTACTCGATCGCCAAAGCCCCCGAGCGCCTCGACCCGGAATCACAGAAGCTTTTGCGTTCGGTCATCAGAGACATCTGGTCCGAGAGCGATTCATATCCGATCTACGAAGGCCGCGTCGGCGCGAGCCCTCGCGAGATGCGTGTCGCGTTGCTCGACGCCGCCCAGTCTCCGGCGTTCCGATGTCTCAGCCCGCTCGCCGTTCTCGAAGAAATCGATGCGCTGTGCCAGCGCAAGAACGAGTTCGACTGGCTCCAGCAGGATCCGATCATAGGCGGATACCATGACGTGAAATTGTTCCGCGACACGCTCTTCGGGCGCCTGCTCGCCGCCTCGGAGTACGAGCTCTACGTCGCGAGCGGTGTCGTACAGGAACAGCAATACGCGGATCTCTTCGAGCGGTACGTCCAGCACGTGAGCGTGTGGGTCAAAAAGGAGCGGATCTACAACCGGGTGACGCAGCGCTACGAAGAGCCCGACGAGAAGATGATGGTCGAAGTCGAGCGCCTGCTCGACGTCAAGGGCGACCCGCTCGACTGGCGGCGACAGCTCATCAGCGCGATCGCCGCGTGGGCCCTCGACCATCCGGGTCAAAAGGTAAACACGGCGGCGGTGTTTCCGCAGCACATTCGGCGGATGCGGGAAGCGATCTTCGCCGATCGACGACCCGCGGTCGCAGCGCTGGCTCATGACGTCGTGCGCCTCGTGCGCGAAGAGGGCGTCGGTGTCGACTCCGATCGGCGAAAAGATGCACAGGCCACGCTCGATCGTCTCGCGGAGCGCTTTGGGTACTGTCCGAGCTGCGCAGCCGACGCGGCCAGCCTGCTCGTGCGCAAGCGCTTTCAAGATCTCGTCGTTTGACCCGTGCTCGTTGCACGCTGACGTGGTGATTGGGCAGGCTCGTGGTGGCGGCGTAAACGCCGCTTTTCGTTCGGCGTCGACACCGTCCCTTTGATGCCTGCGTTCTGCCGCTCGCCCAGGCATGATGGCGTCCATGCGATTGCACGTGGTCGATGGAACCTACGAACTCTTTCGTGCTCACTTTTCCAAGCGGCCAGACCAAAAGAATGCACAGGGACGTGACGTGAAGGCGACGGTGGGGGTGGTCTGGTCGATCCTGTCGCTCTTGCGGGACCCCGATGAGCAAGTGACGCACATCGCGATCGCCTTCGACAATCCGATTCGATCGTTTCGTAACGATCTTTTTGCCGGATACAAGACCGATGAGGGCGTCCCCCCGGAGCTGCTCGCGCAGTTCGATCCGGTGGAAGAAGCCATGGCGGCCATCGGCGTCGTCGTCTGGTCGATGAACGAGTGGGAAGCCGACGACGCGCTGGCAACCGCGGCCGCGCGCTGGTCGCAGGACGTCGATCAAGTCAGAATCATGACCCCGGACAAAGACCTCGGGCAGTGCGTTACCGGGACGCGCGTCGTCCAGGTCGATCGCATGCGAAGGCGGGTGATCGACGAGGCGGCGCTTCTCGCGGCCCGGGGCATCGCGCCAGCGAGCGTCCCCGACTATCTCGCGTTGGTCGGCGATTCCGCCGACGGCATTCCGGGCGTCCCGGGGTTCGGCAAGAAGACTTCTGCTGCGCTTCTGCGCGAGTACGGTCATCTCGAGAGACTCCCGTTGCGCGCGGCCGATTGGAAGCCGACCCTGCGGGGCTCCGGTGCACTCGCCACGACGCTTTCGACCCATATCGAACGCGCGCATCTGTATCGCCGCTTGGCCACATTGGTGCGGACGGTGCCGCTGCCCCAGTCGCTCGACGACCTACGCTGGCTGGGAGTGCCGCCAGCGAAGTTCGACGATTGGTGCCAAAGGATCGGAGCGTCGGAAGCGCTGCGTACGTACGCCTCGGGTCCGGCGACCGAAGCTCCGGGAGTCAGCGGCTAGGCTTTCGGGGTCTTGTCTGTCGGCGTCGAATTGGCTGCCGTCTCCAGCATCGCGCGCGCCGTCTTGACGCCGAAGAGCCGTCCCGCTGACGCATCCACAATCGGCCCGAGCAGGATGCTTGCGATGATGGCAGAAAGACGCAGCGCCAACAGGTCCACGGTCCCCTCGCGGACCACCAGCCATACCATCCCGCAACGCCGCGCCAGCAGCGATAGCCCCGTATGACCGGCGCGCGCCTCGATGGTGACTGCGAGCGCCTGATCGGCGTGTTCACAAGGCCGCGCGAACGTCGAGCGTATCCCCGGGGCTTCACCATCGGGTGTCACCACGAACGCCGCTTCATCCGTGCGCGGTGCAACCTGACCGGCCGAGGTCCGCTTGTCGCTCGTCAGCCCGATGCGCGTCGCGAAAAAGCGCATCGCATGCGCATTCCAGCTTTCGATGTCGATGCGTGCGTCGGTGCGCTGGGCGAACACGATGTAAGCCTCCTCGGGACGCGGTGGTGTCACGATGCACGCGTTAGCAGCGGGTGCCCCTCCACGCTACGCTGGCAGGCGCGATGACCGCCACGCTTGCGCTTGCCGATGCGCATTGCCACATGGATCCCGATTACTTCCCCGAGGGTGCCAGCGGCGTCATGGATCGTGCGCGGGATGCGGGCGTTGTGGGCTTCGTCGTCGTCGGCGTAGGGCGCGACCTCTCCGCCGCCCACGCAGCCGTGGAACTCGCCCGCACCGACCCTGGACGCGTCTGCGCTTGTGTCGGCATTCATCCGCACGACGCGGCCACGTGGACCGAGCAGGCGCACCGAGAACTGCGAGATCTTGCGAATGCTCCGGAGGTCATCGCGGTCGGCGAGATCGGCCTCGATTACCACTACGAACACTCCCCGCGCGACGTGCAGCGCGACGTCTTCGCACGTCTCATCGCGCTCGCCCGGGAAGTGCGCAAGCCCATCGTGGTTCACACGCGCTCGGCGCCTTCGGACACCCTCGACCTGCTGGTGAGTGAACGCGCGCGCGACGTCGGAGGCATCATTCATTGTTTCAGCGAAGATCGGGCCTTCGCGGCACGCGCGATCGACCTCGGCTTCGATTTGTCCTTTTCGGGGATCGTTACGTTCAAGAACGCGCACGCGGTGCACGACGTCCTGGCGTGGGCTCCGCTCGAGCGCATCCTGCTCGAGACGGACAGCCCCTACCTCGCGCCGGTGCCGCTCCGAGGGAAAAAATGCGAGCCCGCGTTCATCGTGCATACGGCATTGCGCGTCGCCGAGCTAAGAGGCATTCCCGTGGAAGAGCTCTGTCGAGCGACGCTGGCCAATACACAAGGGCGCTTCGCCAAAGTTTTCGTGCCGGCGAGCCGTTCGCGAGAAGAGGCCGTTGCTCCCGGCGAGGCATGAACGTCATGCGGCCACGGCCCACCTAACCATTGCAGGAGAGGCCCCCGGACCGTGGCATCGACGACCAAAGTGCACGGACTCACGATCGTGGCGTCGGTCGCGTTCCATGCGGCGCTCGCGGGGGTCTTGTCTTGGATCGCGCTTGGGTCATTCGCCGATGTTGGAGAAGCGACTCCGGAAGAGAGAGTGCCTGCGCTCGGCGAGACCGGGTCGGCGCCCATCTCGATCGAATTGCCGCCGATGGGCGAGGGTGTTCTCGTCGAAGAGGAGCCGGTCGACCCGACGGGAGAGCCGCCGCGCGTCGCTGGTGGCGATGTCGTCGCGCACCTCGATCGGAGCTCGCCCGGGCATGGCGGCGACACCCGCGTCAGCGCAGCAGCCATCAATGTCGCCGACCGTGACGACAGGATGCGCCTCTCGCCGGATCCATTGAGCCGCCTTGATCGCGATCAGTTGCAGCGCCTGCGTGTCGCACGCGTGCGTCAATCTTGGGAAGACCGCCGTTCCACGACGCATCCTATGGAGCTGACGCTCATCGTGAGCGGGTCGGGCACGGTGATCGAGCGCAGGGCTCCCGCACCGTTCGCGCCGAGCCGCGGTCTGCTCAAGTCGCCACTCGCAAGCGTGCGCGGCGGCGAGATTGGCAATCCCGAGCCGAGCGCTGCCCAGGAAGCCGATCAACGGCCGGGTGGGGCGCGAATGGGATCCATCGACGGGGCGCCGGGCACCGGCCTTCTTCGGGCACTTCCTGGCGTCGATCATCGCGCGACGGCTCCGATCGGCAGCGCCCGACCGGACGTGGCACAGGCGGCGGTCGCTATCCCCGCGAGCGACCCCGCCCGCCCCAAAGACGACATCGATACCGAGCAGGAAGTCGCGACCACGGTTTCCGCGCTTGTGCACGCAAGCACCGCAGGTGGTCTCGTAGGGCTCGGTCAAGGAGGAAACGGGGCGGGGGGCGAGCCCGGTGCGGGAGCGCCCAGCGGCGCCGGATCACATGCCCGCCCGCTCGGCATCGGAGAAAGCGATCTATTCGACTACTGGACGAGCGACCCGCACCTCTTGCCGTACTTTCGACAGATCCATGCCAAGATCGACCCTCTATGGGCGGATGCATTTCCGAAGAGCGCGCTTCTCGACCTCAAACAAGGGACTGTCATTCTTGAATTCACGGTATCCGCAGATGGCCACGCCGTCGTTTCATGGCCCCCTGTGCGACCGAGCGGGATCGACGCGTTCGACCGCAATTGCGCCGCGGCGATCCGCCGTGCCAGCCCGCTACCGCCCATCCCGCGCGCGCTCGGCGTGCGCAGCGTTCGCATTCGTGCGCCATTCGTAGCGAACAACCCAGTCGTCAAGTAAAGCCCCTCTGCGGCTGGGGTTGGCAGCGCTACGTAAACGTCAAGTGTGGGTTGGCGTGCGTGACAAGCGGGCGAAATGCAAGTGCCCCCTTCGTTTAGCGCTTCGCGCGATGCCCCGCCTCATGGTATTGCAATATGATGGGGAACTCGAGGGGGCTTCAGCAACTTATCGGGGCATGTTTGGATGATGGACGCACGCTCGACCACGCGAGTGGACTGGTCGACGACGATCGACGCGCTGTACTCTCGCGCATGGCGATCGAACGGGCACGATTTGCCGAGCGCCTTCGAACGCTCGGGGAGCCTGATATCCAGGCAACTTGCTCGTGGTTGGGGCTGGTGCGCGAGCTGGTCCGAAGTGTCCGGGTGATCGCCGCCGGTGCAAACAATGGCGATGCAATCGCGGAATGCCGTCGTTCGCGAAGTCGCACCGAGGCTCTATACGAGAAAGCAATACGACGGCCGTGGTCACAGCCAATCCTTCCCACTCTCATGGAACAACGCGATCGCCTTCGTAATGAGCGTCGAGAGCTCCTCGAGCTTCAATTCTAATTCGAGAACGTTGCCGCCGCGTTTCTGCCAAATTCCAACCATCGAATGGCGTGTGCGAATTCGCGATGCCTACGTGTACACCTTGACGTACATACAGCGGCATGGTTATGAAAGACGTGACAAGGGTGTGCGGGAAGAGCGAGCGGCTCAACCTTCGGCTTACAAGGGTGAATCCAAAATGCTCGAGACACCACGGGAACGGCTCGCGCGACAAATCTTCGATCTCGAGAGACCGGGCAGGGGGACACGATGAACGATACGAGGCGCCGGGTCAGTCAAGAGAGCGGAGCCGCGCGCTGGAAGGAGTGGAAGGGCTTTCAGCGGGGCGTGGTGCTCGTTACCAGCTGGGATCAAGCCCTCGATTTCGCGGCTCACGGTCCCAAGTCGGGCACGCCGGGGAGCAGCTTTTATACGAACCTTTGTTATTTCGTACGTTACAACAGCGTGCCGCTGGGTGCGGATGCGGCTCAGATCGCCATCTACAACACGCTCGTTTCGAGACTGGGAAAGCCGACGCCCCGCGTTCCCGGATAGCGCAGAAGAGAGCCCCGACCGTCTTGCGGTGGAAGCGGTCTCGGTCGAAACAATATCGACCGGTGGCGATGGACACGCCTTGATGGCCGCCTCCATGGCCTCATGCCGATGTTTCGCGCGCTGCCGTGTACGATGCCTATGTGGAAAGCAGCGATCCGCCGCCGATGACGCGGGACTCCGTGCGAGCTCGCGCCAAACACAGTCCCTGGAAGACAGGTTGCGTAGTTGCTCTCGCCGTCTTGTCGATGGGTATCGCGTTGGTGCTTTTGGCATGGTGGCTAATCGGACCTGAGTCGCTGCGAGAAATGCGCTAGTCAGCCGTCGCATTGCACGGCGATGACCGTGTATTTTGCCGGGCCGAGCGATCGCAAGCGCGTACGACGAACTATCAGTAGATGCCGTCCGCGAAGAGGTCCTGAAGAGCGTTCCGTTCGGGCTCCGTCAGGACGTCACCCACCCATTTGCACAGCTCTTGGGCATCGGCGAAAATGCGACGATTGGGGTTCCCAGCGCAGTGCACGACGCGCTCGGCCTGCAGATTGAACCCTGTGTTCGCGGGATCGATCAGCACTCCGCTTCGGGAAATGCCGCTGTTCGTACTCCGCATCGCCCGGGACCATGCGTCGGCCACGTCACGTCTGAGGAGTGACCCAAGCCGTTGATCGGCGCAGATCACCGCTCCTGGGCCGGCACGCTGGACCGCGGCCAACACGTCCATGTGGATCGCGTCTACGTCGCCGAGGTCAGCCAGGCGCCGAATGCGCACCGCGACGATGCGTCCGACGTGCACGCGCGCAAAGGAGGCCGCCTGTCGCGGCACTGCTTCCGCTTCTTTCCGGAATATGTTCACCGCCCCCCCATCCGATCCTCTCCCGTTACTTTGCACAAATCAAGGCACTCCCGCGTACGTTGTACAGCGTCGCCAACTCGTCGTTTCCCAAAGCGTCCGTGGCGCAAGATCCTGGCGCTGACACTCGACGCAAGCGAGCGCGTCGTTCGGTACCATCGCCGCGAACGGGAACTCACGTGACGAATACTGAGCACGGGCCTACCGATGGCGAGCGCTAGGGCTGCAGCGCAACGGATGGCACCAGCCATGCATCAGATGTGCGCAGGACCAGGGAGTGGCGTCAACGGGCGAGCACGGATGATTGGCGCAGGTGATCGACTCCCATCGGCGCGCTATGGTCACGGCGGCCTTGGTGGTCGGCTGCGTCATGGGGCCGAGTCAACGGCCTGCCCGCGGCAATCATCAGGACGGGCGATGGGGCACCGCGCGGAGCGCATCGTGTGAACCACACCAGATCCAGTCATCTTGCCGTCGTCGTGGTCGTCGGTCTCTTCACAGCCACGCTCTGCGGATGCGGTCCGGCGAAGAAATCGCCGCCGCCTCCGCTCCCCACGGTCCTGGTCTCGCCCGCCACGCGTCGCGACGTGACCCTGTACACGGAGGCCGTTGCGACCTTGGACGGCTACGTCAACGCGGACATTCGCGCGCGCGTGAAGGGGTTTCTTCGGTCGCAGAACTACAAGGACGGCTCGCCCGTAAAGAGCGGACAACTGCTTTTCTCCATCGAGCCCGCCGACTATGCGGCTGCCGTTGCCGCCGCTGAAGCGAGCCGAGTGCGGGCCCGGGTCGCCCAGGCCCACGCCAAGATCCAGCTCGAGCGCGATCAGGGCCTGTCGCAAGCCGGAATTCTGTCGCGACAAGATCTCGACACCGCGGCGGCCAACCTCGCGGACGCCGAAGGCCAGGTACAGTCGGCGGACGCGCAACTCGCCCATGCGGCGCTCAACCTGTCGTACACCCAGATTCACGCTCCGATTGACGGCGTCGCCGGCATTGCGCTCATCCGCGTCGGGAACCTGGTCGGCCAGGATGGGCCCACGCTGCTCACGACGGTGTCGCAACTCGACCCCATCCGCGTGAACTTTCCGATCGCGGAGACCGACTACTCGAAGCACTTCGACCTTTTTCAGCGCCTCGAACAGCGGGATCTCGCATGGGCCAAAAAGCAGTTTTCGTCGCTCGACGCGAACGGCGTCACCGACACCGGTGACCTCGGGGTCTCGCTCATACTTGCGGATGGCAGCGTTTACGGCCACCGGGGAGTGATTGTCGCCGCGAACCGCCAGATTGATTCGAGCACCGGCACCATCCAGATCCAGGCGCTCGCCCCGAATCCCTCCGGCATCCTGAGACCCGGTGGATACGGGAGCGTCCGAATCCAACGGCGCGACGCGGGGCAAGCGGTGCTCGTGATACCCGAAAAGGCCCTCATTTCCGTGCAGGGAACGTTCTCCGCGGGGGTCGTCGGCCCGGACAACAAGGTGCAACTACGGAGGCTCGAAGTGGGTCCGAGCGTCAAGGGACTGCGCGTCGTCGAGAAGGGAATTGCCGAGGGGGACCGCGTCGTCGTCGAAGGGGTACAGAAGATCTCGGACGGCGCGCTCGTCGATCCCAAGGCAGCGCCTGACGCGCCGGCCGCGAAGAACTGAAGGGTACGGCGCGTGTCGAACTTTTTCATTCGGCGGCCGATCGTGGCGATGGTGATCGCCATCCTCACGGTCATGATCGGCGTCGTTTCCCTTCTGGGTCTGCCGATCGCTCAGTTTCCGCAGATCCTTCCGCCGCAAGTGAACGTGACGACGACCTACCCCGGTGCCGACGCGCTGACGATCGAGCAGTCCGTGGCGACGCCCATCGAGCAACAAATGAATGGCGTCGACCGGATGCTCTACATCCAGTCGACGAATGCGAACGACGGGTCGATGAACCAGATTGTGACGTTCGACGTCGGCACGGATGTCGACGTCGCAAATGTCCTCGTCAACAACCGATATTCGCAAGCGCAGCCTTTCTTGCCACAGGACGTGAAGAACTTCGGCGTGACGATCAAGAAGTCGCTCGCGTTCCCGTTGATGGTCTTCTCGCTTTACTCGCCCGACGGCCGGTACGACCCGACGTTTCTCGCCAACTACTCGCTCATCAACATCAACGACGCTCTGCTTCGCGTGAAGGGCGTTGGCGACATCCGTAACCTCGGCGCGGCCGACTACTCGATGCGGATCTGGCTCAACCCGGATCGGCTCGCCCGACTGGGTCTCACCGTCAGCGACGTTCAGAGCGCCATCCGCCAGCAGAATGTCGTCAACCCCGCCGGTCAAATCGGAGCAGAGCCCGCGCCGCCGGGCCAGCAGCTCACGTACACGATGCGCGCACAGGGGCGACTCGTCGACGCGGACGAGTTTGGCAACGTCACCATCCGGGAAAACCCCGACGGCTCGACCGTGCGTGTGAGAGACGTCGCGCGGGTCGAGCTCGGTGCCCTCAGCTATCAACAATACGGAACGTTCAACGGGCAGCCGGCGGCCGTCATCGCCGCATTCCAGACCCCGGGCTCGAACGCTCTCGACGTCGCCGACAATCTCCGGCGCACGATGGCGGATCTGGCAAAGCGCTTCCCGCCGGGGATCGGATACAAAGTATCTCTCGATACGACCGCGCCCGTAAAGGCAGGCATTCGCGACATCGTCCAGACGCTTCTCATCGCGATCGGGCTGGTCGTTCTCGTTGTCTTCGCATTTCTCCAGAGCTGGCGGGCGACACTCATTCCGCTCCTCAC
>JALYHX010000325.1 GCA_030776305.1 Myxococcota bacterium | reverse complement strand
GCCCGGCACCATGAAGCAGCCAGGGAGCGCGGTCGATTCGCAGCGACGGCACGACGCCGTATTGCGCCCACTTCCACCAGAGCTGATTCCGCAAGTTGTCCGAGAGCGCCCAGCCCAGTCCTGAGGTCCACAGCTTGTGAAAACCGGGAAAGAAGTAGACGCACGCGAGTAGCAACCTGGCGACGAGGAGCGGGAGGCCATAACGTACCGAGTCCTCAGGCGCAGCCGATCCGCGGCGGTCGAAGGCAAGGGCTTCGTCGCACGGGCTGGCTGCCAAGAGCGCCGCGAACCAGATCAAGTGCATGTCGTGCCACACGGCTCCGCTCAGTTGCCCCAGCGCGCCGAGATAAAAGGCGGTTGCGGTCAGCAACACGAGTGCCGGGCGCGCGACGAGCCCTACGGCCGCGCAAAGCGCGGCGAGGACGCAAGCGGTTTGGACCGCGGTGGCGAGATTCGGGCTGATGGGCACCCATCGAACGAACCACCCCAGGCCTTCAGGCGCGACGCGCAACCCCACCGGCGCGGCCGCGAGCTCACGGGCGTGACGCACTTCGGGAGTGAAGAGAAGGAGTGTGGCTACCGCGATCCGAAGGAGGGCCAGCTGCGTTGCTGACTCGGGGATCACGACTCGAGCACCAGGAGCGCGCTCGACGACGCGAACGTCTACCTCCCCCGCGCGCGAAAGCACCACCCTCTTTTCGCGCTGCCGTGCTGCCAAAGCCCTGAGGACACACGCTCGCCGGACCCGACGTGAGGCTGTGAGCGATTCACTGCGCCTTCGGGCACCTGCCACTCGGACACGCGAGCATGTTGCCCGAGTGCTCGCTCGCCGGAGCGCCGCTGTCGACCATCAACCGTTCGACCAGCAGAGCGTACGTATAGTCGTTCGTGGGAAGCACGTCGGCGCAATACACTTTCGTGTCCACGGGCGCGCTGTACAACTTCTCCAGGCCGGGACCGCACTCCGCATTCGACCCCCAAAACTCGATGGTCCCGTAGTACCTGGAACTTGCGACCGACACGGATAGCGAATACGGCTGGCCGGCTTTCATCGGATCGGTGAGGAGAAATGAGGTGATGCTCATGTTCGTGTTGCGGCTGTAGTCCAGCACGAGGCTGCCGCCATCCGGCGCGTACGTCCGGCACAGACAGGCGCCGCCGACGCAGTCTTCCCAGGGACGACGTGGATCGAGTGATGTGGCCGGGCTGCACGTTGTCGGCGCCGCCGCTTCGGCAACCTGGTCTACCGCGGCGTCGTACCCAGTCTCGGCGTCATCCCGCGCGTTGCCTCCAGCATCGCTCGCAGCGCCCGCATCGCCGACGGGGGGAGGGAGCGACGCGTCGTTGCCAGTCGACGCCGGTTGGCTCGAGCAACCCGCGATTGCGCAAACGATCGAACATGACGCCCCTGCCGCCGCCAGCTCCCATTGCATGCCCCCGCCTCGTATGCCGCTCACCATGCCACTCCTCGCTGGGAGCCGCCAGGTTCGCATATGAAGCCTGTCGACGGAAGCCTACCGAGTGTCTGCGATAGGACTCTCGTTTGGCACGCTCACGAATGGCCACGACGTCGGCGGCGTAAAAGCGCGGCGAACCCCGCGACGCCTCCAAGGCAAGCAGCCGCTGGAGCCTCACGACCCGAAATGATGCACCCGCCGCCGCCGCCATTGCCAGGCACGCCGGCACCACCCGCGCCCGCGTCATCACCAGCGACGACCATACCGGAGCTACTCCCGCTTCCGACGCCGTGAGCTCCGCTCGAGCCGCTTGCGTTCCCAGTTGACCCGCTTGATCCACTGGCGCCGCTCGATCCATTGGATCCGCTCGACCCATTCGATCCGTTGGCGCCGCTCGATCCGCTGGCACCGCTCGATCCGCTTGCGCCGCTCGATCCGCTGGCGTCGCTGGATCCGCTCGATCCGCCGGACTCGGTCGAGCCACCCGAAGCATCGATCACGACGGAAGCATCCAAACCGCCGGAGCTCGATCCGCTGCTGCTGCTAGCGCCACCGTCAGCTGGCAGGATCGAGATGTCCGCGCAATGGTGATAGAAGCACGGGGCTCCGTGGCTCGACATGAACTCGACGACCTGGAGTGTGCATTTGGTGCAAGTCACGTTCTGCGGGAGCGTGACCTGAAATGTCTGAGCACCCGTGAACGCCTGGGTATGGACCAACAGGCCGTCGGCGAGAACGGGAAAGACCGGAGGATTCTCAATCGCGGCGCTGGCGCACTGGTCCGAGGCTGTCGGCGTCACGACTGGTTCCCCGAGCGAAACAAGCTCGCTGCGGTTGTTGACCGCGAGCGCGACCCGGTAGTGTCCCGGGTGGGGCACGACCTCGCGTAGGGTCACCGTGACCGTATCGCCAGGGTGATACGAGGTCACTGTGCCGGTCGGTGTTCCGCCTCCTTCATCGCCGCAAGGGCCCATCTTTTCTGGAGTTCCGGAAGCGCTCTGCGACATCCAGCACGCGGGGGCATCCAGAATGAAATGCGCGTGCGCGACGGAAGGGGTCAGCAAGCATAGGACTCCTGCGGCCACGGTTGCACCGAGTGCACTCTTCGCCTTGCGGCCGTTCGAATGAATCTCACGCATGCCGAACTCCTTTGATGATTTGACTCGATGCGAAGGGGTGCGTCACGCGAGGTGTCGAACGCATTACGCGCGTGCAGAACCTCGGGCGCCCAACGCGCGAAGCATGGTCCTGGCCAGCCTTCGCGTCACGCGCATTTTGCGGTTTCGCGCTGTCAGCAACGCGCGTCTTGTCTTTTTACAGCACGATGGGAGTCGGGTCAGGGGCATATGATTCGAGATGAGAAGTCAGCCCGCGGGCGCCTCGTCTCGTTGGTGGGGCTTGATTCCACGCTGTGTCAGTTTGGCGATCGAGCTGTCTGGAGTGTCAAGCGGCTTTGCGGGCCTTCGCGGTCCGACCCCGCTTCTTCGTAGCGGCCAAGCTCTGCTGAAGAAGATCCGCCAAGTTCATCACATTGGCTGGCCGCGCCACGGCCGTTCCCACCGGCTCGACACGTCCCGTCTTGTCCTTCTGACGGATGGCCGCGAGGAGGTCATCGCTGTACGAATCGCGGTAACGCTTCGGATCCCACGCGCTCTTCATCCCATCGATGAGCTGTTCGGCGAGAGCAATTTCCTTGGACGTCGCCTTGGAAGGGCCATCCGCCCCCTTGGCCATGGGTCGAAGCTCGTGCGCGAATCGCAGGAGCTCGAGGACGAGGCCGTTGCCTTGGGGAATCACGGCACAAAGGTGCTGCCTCGTGCGCAATACCACCGTGGCAATCGCCGCATACCCCTTGCTTGCGAGCGCGTCGCGCAAGACGGCATACGCCTTCTGACCGCCCTTCTCGGGCACGATGTAATAGGGGCGCTCGTAATAGAGTGGCGGGATATCCATCAGACGCACGAAGTCGAGAACATCGATCGATTGCGTCGCGGCGACGTTCGCTTTCGCGAAGTCGTCCGGCTCGAGAACGACGAAGCGCCCCTTCTCGATCTCGTAGCCCTTGACGATGTCCTTCCATTCGACCGGTTTGCCCGTCGACTTGTTGACGCGCTCGTACCCGATGCGCGCGGAATCGCGCTTGTCGAGCTCGTGGAACGCGAGCTCGCTGGGTGACTCGGCGGTGACGAGAGCCGCGGGAATCTGAATGAGGCCAAATCCCAGCGAACCGCGCCACAGGGCTCGACGTTTCTGCGAATCGTCCTCCCCTCCCGAGGCACCACCGCGTTGCGCCGCCGAGCGGCCCGATCCGTGACCTTCCCGCTTCTTCGCCCGCGACCTCATGTCGTTTCCCTCGCCCAGTGTCGTCTGGTCATGCGTACGCCCGACTGTGCAAAGCAAGTGACGTGCCCGTCTTTTGTGATGAGGGATGGACGCGAGATTGCACCACGGGTCTGGCATGACTCAATCAATGCTCCGTATTGCTGGGACATCTTTGGATCCGCTTCTCTTCTGGAAGAGAAACCACTCGGTGGTGGAGGCAGTCGACTTTGCCACTTCCACCGCGGCCACGCTGGCTCGACTCGGAAGCGGTGGAATCGTCGCTCACGTCGGCAAGCGCCCCGCAAAGCTTCTCGAGCTCTACGATCGGGAAGGTTGCCCCTCGTGCCGGAAGGTGCGCGAGGCGCTCTCGATCCTCGATCTGAACGCCATCATTCATCCGTGCCCGAACGGCGGAGATCGCTTCAAGACTCGCGTCGAAGAAAAGATCGGTAAATTCGAGGTGCCGCTCTTCATCGATCCGAACGCCGGCGTCCAGCTGAGCGACGCCGATGAAATCGTCCGACACCTCTTCTTGAGTTACGGCGACGGGAAAGTTCCGCTCCCGCTCCGCGCAGGCAGTTTCCTGGATTCGACGTCGCAGGTCGCGTCTTTCCTTCGCGGAACGAAGGGCCAGCAGGTCCGCGCCTCGAAGCAACCGGACCAGTTGCTCGAACTATTCAGCTACGAAGCCTCGCCATACTGCCGCTTGGTGCGCGAGGTTCTCACGCAGCTCGAGCTTCCGTACGTGCTGCACAACGTCGCTCGTGGCAGCGCGAAACGCGCGGACTTCGTCGCGCGGACAGGCAAGATGCAAGTGCCGTATCTCGTCGACCAGGTCGATGGCATCGCGATGTTCGAGTCGCGCGAAATCGTGAAGTATCTCGAGGACCGTTACGGCGACGTCCAAGATGCTGACCTGATAGCCGGTCCCTCGAGCCCGATGCCTTTGCAGTGACGCGCAACGCGGAGGGCAAGATGAAGGCACCTTCAACCCGCGGCGGCCTCCGGTGGAACGAGCTCTGGTCGCTGGTGAAGGAGACCGCGACCGACTGGAACGACCACAATGCCGCAAGGCTGGCCGCCGCGCTGGCTTGCTACACGCTCCTCTCGATCGCCCCGCTGGTCGTCCTGTCGGTCGCCGTGGCTGGTTTGGCGTTCGGAGATCAAGCGGCGCGCGGCGAGATCTCGGCACAAATCGGAGCAGTCGTCGGCGCGGACGCGGCGCACGCGGTCGAGGCCATCGTCGTCAATGCGAAGACGCCGTCGTCGGGCATCATTGGGACGGTCTTCGGCATCGTCGTTCTGCTGTTCGGTGCATCGGGCGTGTTCGGCGAGCTCGAGTCGGCGCTGAACACGATCTGGGGTGTGGCACCCAAGCCTGGACGAGGCTGGAAAGGCCTCGTGATGGATCGATTTTTCTCGTTCACCATGGTCATCGCGGTCGCGTTTTTGCTTTTGGTGTCGCTCGTGATGAGCGCGGCCCTCGCCGCAACGGGGAAATTCTTCTCGTCGAGTTTGCCCGGCGGCGACGCGCTCTGGCAGGTCGTCAACTTCATCGTCGCGCTGGGCATCACCACGTTGCTGTTCGGGATCGTTTTCAAATATGTCCCGGCGGCCAAGATCGACTGGAGGGATGTCTGGCTGGGGGCCGTCGTCACGGCGGTGCTCTTCGGAGTGGGCAAACTGCTCCTTGGGCTTTACATCGGCCGGTCGAGCATCACGTCGGCGTATGGCGCGGCGGGGTCTCTCGTCGCGCTGGTCATCTGGGTTTATTACACGAGCCAGATCGTCTTCATGGGCGCCGAGTTCACGCAGGTCCATGCGCGCCGCTCGGGAAGGCGCGTGCAACCGGCAGACAATGCGGTGGCCGTGGAGCCGCCCTCGCCTGCAAAACCCGTTGCCGGGCCCCCTCGTCAAGCGTGACGTGGGGATGGCGAGCGTCTGGAGGCTCGAGGCCCGTCGTCAGACGGAGAGTCCTGTCCACGCGCGCACCCATTGAGAAGGAGTTGAGCCGTCGCACCACTTCTTCACCGATGGTGCGAGTCGGACACGGTTTCGTCACCCTCGGGCGTCATAAACGGGCCTCACGGGCTTCCCATGCCCGCAATGAAAGAGAGGCTGATGTGATCAGACGATCCCTACTCGCGCCGGCAGGACTGGCGCTGTGCTCGACTCTGTTCTCGGTTCCGGTGTCCGCTGGAGCCGACTCCCCTCGCGCGTCCGACGACCCCGATTCGACCCGCGGCAAGACCGCGACGCCGATCAAACACGTCATCGTGCTGATCGGCGAGAACCGGACGTTCGACAATATCTACGGCACCTACGAGCCCCGCCATGGGCAGCACGTCTCGAATTTGCGCACGAAGGGAATCGTCCGCGAGGACGGCACGCCCGGACCGAACGCGGGGCTGGCGTCGCAAGTATCTCTCAAGACGATCCCAACATCGTATTTCATCCACCAGCCGGCTTCGAACAAAACCCCATATTCGACGCTACCGCCCCCCAATACGAGCTATATCCCCGCCGTGGGGGTCACCCTCGCGGAGATCGCGCAAGATCCCGGTGATGCGCTTGGGCCCCTCGACCGCGCGACGTTCTCGCTCGCGCAGCTTCATACGATCTCGCCGGTTCTTCCTCGACGAGATTTGCCGCTGCTGACGACCGGTGGCACCGGCCTGAGCATCTGCAGCGTTTCGGCGACGCAGCCATACCCGACCTTTCCACCGGTGGGGTGCTTCGAGACCGACACGCGCGTGGCGAACTTCGCGTCGCTGCCCAACAGCGTCTTTCCGCTCGCCGGTGCCAAGCTGGCTTACGACAGCTACACGGGCGATATGGTGCACCGCTTTATCACATGTGGCAACAGTCCGACTGCAGCGTCGCCGACGCGACTCCGGACAATCCCAGCGGGTGTCTCAACGATCTCTATCCGTACGTCGGCATCGCGCGCGGAGACGGTTCCAGCAGCAATGCGATGGGCTTTTACAACGTCGAGAGGGGTGACGCGCCGGTCTTGAAGCGCTTGGCCGACGAGTACACGATGAGCGACAACTTCCATCAGTCGGTGATGGGCGGCACCTTCGTGCAGCACATGATGATCGGCACCGGCGACGTGATGTGGTGGCAGCCTTACGTGAACGGCGCCGGGGTGACCATCTCGCAGCCTCCGGCGGGCGTCATCGTCGACCCGACACCGAAAAACACCACGACCATAGGCTTCACCGCCGACAAGGCCTGGACGACCTGCGACGAAAGCGCCCCGTGGGTCGCGGCAATTCAGACCTATCTGCGTTCGCTGCCCTGGCATCCCGACCAGTCGGCGATGCGCTGCGAAAACGGCAAGTTCTATTTGATCAACAACGTCAGACCCGGGTTCATGGCCAACGGACAGATCAACGACGCCGGCGTGACGTCCGGATCCCTCGTCCCTCCCTCGTCGATCCGAACGATCGGCGACGCCCTGAACGAGAAGAAGATCACGTGGGCGTACTACGGCGGCGGTTACGATGCTGCAGCCCGACTCGCAAACGGATCGACGGACCCGATCGACCGCCTGATCGGAACCGGCGGCGACTTCTACTGCGACATCTGCAATCCCTTCCAGTACGCGAAGTCGATCATGGGCGACCCCGCGCAGCGCAAGGCCCATATCAAGGATGCGACGAACTTCTTCGATGACCTCGAGTCGGGCAAGCTGCCGGCCGTCTCGTACGTGAAGCCCGACAGCTTCGACGACGGGCACCCCGCGAGCTCGAAACTGGATCTGTTCGAAGCGCTGGTCGACCGGATCCACCGAGAGCTCAAGGATCGCCCCGAACTATTCGAGGAGACCGCGTTCTTCATCGCGTGGGACGAGGGCGGCGGCTACTGGGATTCCGGGGCCATCGAGCCGGTCGACTTCTTCGGCGATGGGGTGCGGATTCCGTTCCTCATCGTCTCGCCCCATGCGCGTGGCGGTAAGATCGTCCACAGCTACGCCGATCACGCTTCGATTCTGAAGTTCATCGAGCGAAACTGGTCGCTCCCGCCGCTCACTTCGCGAAGCCGGGACAATCTGCCGAATCCGAAGGCCCAGGGGTCGAATCCGTATATACCCACCAACATGCCGGCCATCGCGGACCTGTTCGACATGTTCGACTTCGAAGACTGAAGCGCCAAAGGATCAGGGATGGGTCCGAGCTTCGACCTCGCGGCCCATCCCTGCCGTCGGGGGCGTCAAGGAACCTGCCACCGCGTCCATCGCGCGAGGAGCGCTTGCCCGCCGTTTTCGATGGCCACGACAGTGATACGGACAACGCCGAACCTTTTGGGCCATTTGAGTCCGAAGACACTCCCGATCGACGTCAACCGATTAACGATTCTCGCGCATCGATGAACGACGCTCGTTCACCGAGTCGCTAGCTTCGCCTCTCGCGATACGACGCTTGCTCGCCGACCACGAGCGATGTCCCATCGAAACGCAGGTCCCGCGGCCCCACTCGCGATCGACGCGGAACGACGAGTGACTCTCGCGGATCGATCCGCGACGCTCGTTCGCATGATCGCGAGCTTCGTTTTCCGTGCAGCGAAAGCCGCCTCGCGAGCACCGAGCCGACCTCGGCGGCGCACGCGCTTCGCTTTCGAAGGAGCAAGCGTAGATTCTCACCGAACGAGCTTTGCTTTTGCACAATCGAGCATAGCGATGTTCCAACCGAGCTTCACTTTCGAACGAACGAGCGTGGATACCCCCGGAGCGAGCTTCGCTTTTGCATAAGCAATGGAAGTGAATCGCTGAACGAGCTTCGTTTTCGAAGGAATGAGTTTTCGTCATGCCACAACGAGCGTAGTTGCGTCCAAAGCGATCTTCACTTGGGACGGAGCGAGCCAAGGAACTCGTGGAAGGCGCTTCGCTTCGCCAAGACTCAGCGTAGCCATCGCCAAAGCGAGCTTCGCCTTGGACCGAGTGAACTTCGCTCATGCAGGAAACAGCGTATCGACGTCATGAGCGCGACTCGCTTTCGACCCGGCGAGCGAAGCGGGTCACGGAACGAGTTTCGCTTCGACAAGAGCAAGCGAAGGGACTCGCGAAGCGAGCTTCGCTTTGGAGAAAGCAGGCGTCGCCATGTCCAAAACGAGCTTCGCTTTGGCAAAAGCAAGCGTCGCGGTCTCGAAAGCGAGCTTCGCTCCTGGGTGACCCAGAGTGACTCGGCCGCGACGGGCCGCCGTGGATCGGGTCGCAAGCGTCACTGGGGCGCGACCGACCTTCGCCAATCGACCCGCGAGGCTCGTTCCTCGTCGAACGAGCACTGCTCGTCCGCGACTCGCGCGCGTTCACTTCCGAGGAGGCGATCCTCGCGCGGTAACGAGCGAAGCTCCCCCGTGACGCATGGTTGATCGCCGAAGTGCATCTTTCACTCCACGCCGATGTCACTGACAACCGGCCGCGGGGACCGTGCAGGCGGGTACACCGGGGGGCGAGTTGCCGTTCGCGTCCTGGCCATACGCGCACGTCGTGCGACCGCGAAAGTGGTTGATAAGGCACACGTCAGTGCGGCATGCCGGGTTGCCTTCATCGAGGACGACCCAGGAATAGTCGAATCCATGCTCGTCGCGAGAAGCGTCGTTCGCCGTTGGACTCCGACTTCCTTCGCTTCCGTCCATGATTGAACACTCCTACCGCACCCCCAGGAATTTCTGGTGTCCATGGAAGCGGCGGAGGATGAACGCGGCCGATTGCGCCGGTGTGCGACATCCTCCGCCGACAGAGCCAAGGCCTCGACGCTCGGACTCATGACATACTGCGAGAGCAATCGGGACGCGGCCGCGGCGGATCACTCAATCGAGACGATGGCCGGCGATTTGTCGATTGAAGACGCGAGCCAAACATGAATGACATGAATACGGTGACCCGAAGTGTTCGGTTGGCGCCCCTGGCGGCGTGGCTGGTGCTGGCAGATTGCGGACAAGGCTCCCCGACTGCGCCAAGCGACGACGCCAGTGCCTTGGACGACGCCAGCGCTGCAGGTCCGGACGGCAGCGTTGCTGATTCGCGTGCAGGCGGCAGTTCGGGAAGCGCAAGTGGGTCGATCGGGAGCAGCTCGGGAAGCAGCAGCGGCTCGAGCGGCAGCGGCGGTTCGACGGGCAGCAGCGGCTCGAGCGGTAGCGGCGGTTCGACGGGCAGCAG
>JALYHX010000324.1 GCA_030776305.1 Myxococcota bacterium | reverse complement strand
GGCGCGGCCGGCGACTGGGCGAGGCTTTCCGGACGGCGGTACCGCGGACACCGTCTGGAGCAACGTCAACGTCGGCGAGGCCCTGCCCGGCGTCGCGACTCCGTTCACATGGTCCGTGGCGGGCGCGTTCAGCGAAGCAGGATTCCGCAGGGGGTTCGCCGCGCTCGGCTGCCGCGTGCCAAAGCACAGCCGCCTTGTGGGCAACGTGCATGGTCGCTTTTATCTCAACCTGACGCAGTTCATGCGCATCGCCGCGCAAGTGCCTTTCCTCGATCCGCGTACGCTCGTCGAGCTCGGCGGAGGCTGGGGAGGCGACGAGCTCGCAGCGCAGGTGCAAGACGTGGGGCGCGGTGCCTTCTACATGCAACTGCCCGTCACCGCTTTGCGCCTGCTTCGTGAGCAGCTTCGCCTCGACGACGACGTGAAAGCGTTCGAAACGCTCGCCGAGATGAAATGGCGCGCGCAAAGCGCGCTCGACCTGGCGATCCTGCCGGACGAAGGCGTCGCCCACACGCTGCGCGACATTCAAGCGCTGCTCGCGCGCACGGGCACGGTCATGCTCACCTGCGCTTCGAGCTCGCTCGGGTCGCACCTGGCGCTCAAGGCGATGCTCGAGCGGGTTGCGCCGGACGACGCCGAACGCCTCGCCCAGTCCCTGACGAGCGGCATCCGCGATGTCGAGAGCGCCCGCCCGGGCATCGGGATCATGCACATCGCGGCACTCGCTCGTCGCGAACCGGAGGCAAGCGCGGCGATCGAACGCGAGTCCACCACCGGTCTCGACGCGATTCCCGAGGGCCCGACGCTTCGGGCGTTGCAGAGTTTCCTCGAGCTCTACGGCGACCGCGCGGTACGCGAGGCAGAGCTCTCGACCCCGCGCTGGAAAGAGGACCCTCGGCCCGTGCTGCGTATGCTCCGCGCCGCTTTGCGCACGGATGATCATCGAATGGAGGGAACGCTGGCTCGCGCCAAGAGCAAGGCCGAGGCGGAGATGGCTCGTTTGACCCCCAACCTCAACATCCTCGAGCAGACCATCCTCCGGCATCTGGTGGCTCGCGCGCAGCGATCGGCGAGGCTTCGCGAGCGCATGCGCGCCTGGGTGACGCGCGTACTCGGCATGTTGCGCGAGGCGGCGCTCGATGCAGACCGGCGTCTCTTGCGACGCGATCCCGAGCTCGGTGCCGACTGGCGCGGCCTCATAGAGACCGGCTCCCGGCTGGCGAGCGTGCGCGCGGTCTTCTTTCTGACCATCGACGAGGTGGTCGTCGCCCTGCGCGCTTCGCACGTGGACCTTGCCCCACTCGTTCGGTCGCGACGCGCAGAGCTCGCACGCGATCGTGCACGCCCGGACCCGCCGGCAACGTTCGTGGGTGCGCCGCCGCCGCTCGTACTGCCGCCGAGGGGCGGCGAAGTTCTGCGCGGCCTCGCGGCAAGCGCGGGGGTGGTCGAAGGGCCGGCTCGCGTCCTGCTGCGCGAAGACGAAATGGATGCGCTTCAGCCCGGCGAGATCCTCGTCGTGCACACGACCGACGTCGGATGGTCGCCGCTGTTCCTGGTTGCGGCGGGGGTCGTCACCGAGCTCGGCGGACCGCTGTCGCATGCGGCGGTCGTGGCGCGCGAGTTCGGGGTGCCGAGTGTCGTGAACGTCGCGGGCGCCACGCACGCGATTCGTACGGGCGACGTGTTGCGAGTGGACGGCGACCGCGGGGTGGTCGAGCGAGTGGGCGTGTAAGGTATGGCGCGCAAACCTGAAACGCGTTGATCTGGACACAACATGAGCCGCATCCATCGCTCGCTACCTCCCAAAGGAACACGTATCGGCATCGCGTTTTCAGGCGGTCTCGACACGCGTACCGCAGTCGCGTGGATGTCGCGCCAGGGGCTCGAGGTCCACGCTTACACCGCTCACCTCGCGCAACCGGACGAGGCCAACGTCGCGGACGTCCCATCCATCGCGACACGCCACGGGGCCAAAACCGCGCGCCTCGTGGATTGTCGCGACGCGCTGGTCCGGGAGGGGGTGCTTGCCGTCCAGTGCGGCGCGTTCCACCTGTCGACGGGAAACAAGAAGTATTTCAATACGACGCCGCTCGGGCGCGCAGTGACGACGACCGCGATCATTCGCGCGATGCGCGAGGACCGCGTGAACGTCTTTTCCGACGGCAGCACGCACAAGGGAAACGACATCCAGCGCTTCTTCCGTTACGGAGTGCTCGTCAACCCATCGCTGGCGATTTACAAGCCCTGGCTGGACCGCGCGTTCGTGGAAGCTTTTGGTGGGCGCAAAGAAATGAGCGAGTATCTCGCGTCCATCGGCCTCCAGTACACGATGGCGACCGAGAAGGCGTACTCGACGGACGCGAATGTCCTCGGCGCCACGCACGAGGCCAAAGACCTCGAGCGACTCGACCGCAACATGCACATCGTCGAGCCCATCATGGGGGTCGCGTTTTGGCGGCCCGGCGTAGCGGTCGAACCCGAGGAGGTCACGATCGAGCTCTCTCGCGGGGTTCCATCCGCGGTGAACGGCCAGGCCCATGGGACTTTGTTCGAGACGTTCTGCGTCCTCAATGCGACCGCCGGGCGGCATGGCTTGGGAATGAGCGACCAGATCGAAAACCGGGTGATCGATGCGAAGAGCCGAGGCATCTACGAGGCCCCCGGCATGGCACTTCTTCATGTCGCCTACGAGCGACTCCTGAGCGCGGTGCACAACGAAAATACGACCGATCTTTACTTCTCGCTGGGCCGGCGGCTCGGACGCCTGCTCTACGAGGGGCGATGGTTCGACCCTGAAGCACTCATGCTGAAAGAGGGTCTCACCCGCTGGGTCGCTCCAAGCGTGACCGGGACCGTGACCCTCGAGCTGCGTCGCGGGGACGACTACACGATCCTCGACACTCGCGCCCAGCGCAGCGCATATGATCCCGAGAAGCTCTCGATGGAGAAAACAGCAAGCGCGTTCAGTCCGGAGGACCGAATCGGAGCCTTGGAGATGCAGACGCTGGGCGTCATGGACAATCGCGAGCTCTTGCTACATGTCGCAAAGACCCTTGGCCGCGAAGCGACCGGTCGTGTTGGAGAGCTTCTGCTGGGCGAGGGCGAAGAGGACTAGCCTGGTGTTTTTCGCCGATCCCGGCGCGATGCCGCCGTCGGGAATCGTCACCGCACGTGAGTGCGGCTCCTCATCACCGCCGACGGCCTCGCTTGGGCTCTACGAAAACCATCCAGGCTCCTTTGCATTTTCGCGGAAGGAGGTTGGTGTATTTCGCCCGAGGTCGAGCGAGCGCTAGGAGGGCGAGCGAGGAATACTTCCGTATTTCGAGCGAGCCCGACGACGCGATCGCGAAGAGATCGGGCGAAAGACACCAGCCTCCTTAGCCGCGCCTGACGAGGGTGCCGACGCCGCGGTCGGTGAATAGCTCTGCGATCAGCGAATGCGGCGTGCGCCCATCGATGATGTGGACGCTGGCGACCCCCCCCTCAATCGCGCGCAAGACGCTCTTGGTCTTGACCACCATCCCGCCCTTGATCGTGCCATCCGATATCTTGCGCGTCAGCTCGCTCGCGCTGATCTCGCTCACGAGTTCGCCATTTTCGAGAATGCCCGGCACGTCCGTGAGGTAAATGAGTTTCTCGGCTCGAAGCGCAATCGCGATTTCCGCCGCGGCGGCGTCGGCATTGATGTTGTATCCCTCGCCGTCCTCGCCCAGTCCCACCGGCGATACGACCGGGACGTATTTCTTTTCGAGGAGGACGTCGAGGAGGTCGTGATTGACGTGGATGACTTCACCAACCATCCCAAGATCGCGGCCCCCTTCGCCGACGAGCTTGCGGGCGCGGAGGAGGCTCGCGTCTTTGCCCGATACGCCTACGGCATGTGCGCTGGACTGGTTGAGGAGAGACACGAGCTCGGTGTTGATCTTGCCGGTGAGCACCATTTCGACGACCTTCACGTCATCGCGCCCGGTCACGCGCACACCATCGACGAACTCGCTCTTGCCGTGACCCAGCTGTTCCATCGTGTGGGTGATCTCGGGACCGCCGCCGTGGACGACGATCGGAAGGAGCCCAGCGCTGCGCAGGAGATTGATGTCGTTCGCAAAGCTTGCCTTCAGCGAATCTTTGACCATCGCGGCACCGCCGTACTTGACGACGGCGCGGGTGTTCGTGAACCGGGAGATGTAGCTGAGCGCCTCGACGAGCAGCGCTCGCTTGAAGCCGGGGCTGAAGTTCGTCAAGCGGTCGTCCCGGGCGACCGTGCCGTCGGCCGATGCGTGCGTCAGGCTCGTGTAGTCGGCATTGATTTTCACGTAGTCGTATGACAAGTCGCAGCCCCACGCGGTTGCGCGAGCGTTCCCCTCTGCCAGAGTCACTTCAATCGTGACGTGGGGCTCGCGCATTTTCGCGCGTAGCGCGGTCGGGTCGGCCCCCGTCGGCGCGCCGTCGGCGAAAACGCATGTCCCCTGCACGTCCACCGAAGCACGTGTGGGATCGATCGGCCACTTGCGCGAGCCCACGCGCGCGCCGATCGCCATCAGCACGCGGCCCCAGTTCGGATCCGCGCCGAATATCGCCGCCTTGACGAGGTTCGAACCGGCAACGGCGCGCGCCAGCTCGCGCGACATTTCCACTTGCGGCGCGCCGGCCACGCGCACGGTCAGGAGTTTGGTGGCCCCGTCACCGTCCTCGGCGATCTGTATCGCGAGCTCGATGCAAACGGCCTCGAGCGCTTCTGCGAACGCTGCGAATTCGGCGGTCTTCTCGTCAATGCGAGGATTGCCGGCCAGCCCATTGGCGAGCGCGAAGACGGCGTCGTTCGTACTCATGTCACCATCGATGTTGATCATCTCGAAGCTCACGCGCATCGCGCTCGAAAGAGCGCTCTGGAGCGCCTGCGGCGACACGGCGAGATCCGTCGTGACGAACGCAAGCACCGTCGCCAGCTCCGGCGCCATCATGCCGCTCCCCTTGGCAAACGCCGCGATGAATCCTTCCTTGCCACCGATGTGGATCGTCCGGCTGGAGAGCTTGGAACGCGTGTCGGTCGTCATCACCGCCTCGGCGGCCAACTCGATCGCGGATCCGCGTGCGGCCGCCAGCTTCGGCGCTGCCGCGACGAGCTTCTCGACGGGAAGTCGCACGCCGGTGACGCCTGTCGACGCGGCAAGGACACTGGAGGCATCCACGGCGAGGGCGTCCGCCACCGCCGCGCATATTTCGCGGACGTCTCGCACTCCATCGGGGCCTACCAGGGCATTTGCATTGCCGCTGTTCGCGACGATCGCGCGCATCCCCGTCGCGGGCAATCGTCCCTCGGCATCGCGAACGGGCGCCGCACGCGCGGCGTTGATCGTGAAACAGCCGGCGGCGGAGCAAGGAGCTTCGCTGTAGACGAGAGCGATGTCCTTCCGCGCCACCTTGATGCCGCAATTGATCCCGGCGTAACTGAAGCCTCTTGGCGTCCTCACTTCGGTTCTCCGTCAAGGCGATACGCGTTGAAGATGGTCGAGCCCGGTCGCATCGGGCCAGCCGTTCATCGCGTTGATGTTTTGAATCGCTTGACCCGCCGCGCCCTTGAGCAAATTGTCGATCGCGCCGATCGCGACGACCACTCGCGCGTCCGCCGTCGCGCCGACGCAGGCCAAATTGGTGCCGACGACCTTCTTGAGCATGACCTCGTCGGGAGCGACCGCGCGCACGAATGCCGAGCGAACGTACGCCTCGGCCAAGCAGTCTGCGACTTGCTTTGCGGTGGCCCCCGCGCGCGGCCGGGCGTAGCAGGTCGCGAGCAGTCCGCGCTTGATCGGAACCAGGTGCGCAGTGAAGGTCACCGACGCGTCGGACCCGCCACGCGACAAGCCACGCGCGATCTCGGGGGTATGCTGGTGGGTCATCACCCGGTAAGCGCGGAAGTCGCCTTCGATCTCGACGAACGAGTACGCCTCGCCGCTTTGCTTGCCGGCCCCGGTCACACCACTCTTCCCGTCGACGATGATTCCTTCTGGGTCCACGAGTTTCTCGCGCAGGAGCGGTACCAAAGCGAGCAGCGCCGCCGTCGGGTAGCAGCCAGGGTTGGCGACGATCGCGCCCGGAGGGGGCGAGCCAAAAAGCTCCGGCAGTCCGTAGTGCGCGCGCTCGAGCCAACGCGGCGCAGTGTGTTCGAACCCGTACCAATGGGGGTACTCCGGAGCGGCGAGCCGGAACGCGCCGGAGAGATCGACGACCTGCTTTCCCCGTTCCGCGAACGCCGGAGCAAGGCGCAACGACACGTCTGCGGCCGTCGCCAGGACGACCGCGTCGCAGCGGTCTGCGTGGTCGAGCGCAGCCGCATTGGGGACGAAGGCCAGATGTTCGTCTTTCAAACGAACGGCCAGGTGGGGCGCGATGCTTTCGCCGGCGAGCTTGTCACTCGTCGCAAAAGCGAGATCCAGCCGCTCGTGGGTAGCGACCAGCCTCGCCGCGACGCGCCCGGAGTACCCAGACGCGCCAACGATAGCGACCCGCAGTCTGCTCATTTGCGTGTGCGATCTACTGCAACTTCTCCGACCGCGCCTCTCCGAGCGTGGCTACGGGGGAGCGGGGTGCTGCGCGTGCCGCGGGCACCGGT
>JALYHX010000323.1 GCA_030776305.1 Myxococcota bacterium | reverse complement strand
GCAAATGTCTGCGTCGCTCTATTCAGTCGGCGAGAAGCGATCGGTCGGGCTCGTCGCGATGGATTACACGGGCGACAGCGCCGAACTGGCTATCGCCCAGTTTGCCGGGAAACTTGCGCAGGCGCTTCCCGCAACGACGTGCGCCGGCTGGAGCTGGGATGCGAAAGTCGACGTGGAACACATCCGACGAAGCATCAGCGAATAGCGCACGATCTCTTACGGCGTCCCAGACTCGACGTCAGACGAGATGCGCCACGGGCAATGCACACTTATTCCACAGACGGCGCCGGTCGTATTGGTCTTCGCCTTATGACTCGTCGCAGCCTTTTGCCGCGAACTCCGCCACGGCAAACCCAGGAATAACCCCATGTCGGCACGTCGACTCTCCGTATGGACTCTGCGTACCTCCGAGCTGCTCGCACACGCCCCTCATGAGCCCCCGTCGGTTCGGGCTCAAACGGCGATCGTGCTCACGGTTGCCGATGCGCTCGAGCGGCAGCCACCGTCCAGCGGTCAAGCTGCGGCTCTTCGCGAGCAGCTCGTCGAAGAGCTTGCGCGGCTTGGTTCACGAATCGAGGAAGCTGGTCTGGGGGCCGTTCGGGGCTGACCGGGCTAGGTCACCGCTCAGCCAATGCCGGGTGCCTCGTGGCCCGTGCGCTGGACGTATTCCGTATAACCGCCGCCGTAGACGCGCACGCCCTCCTGGGTGAGCTCGAGGACGCGGTTCGACAAGGCGCCGAGGAACTGCCGGTCGTGTGACACGAAAAGCATCGTTCCATCGAACTTCGACAGCGCCTTCACCAACATGTCCTTGGTCCCCATGTCGAGGTGGTTGGTCGGCTCGTCGAGTACCAGGAAATTGGGAGGATTGTAGAGCATCATGGCGAGCACCAAGCGTGCCTTCTCCCCGCCGGAGAGTACGCGGCACGACTTTTCGACGTCGTCGCCAGAGAATCCGAACGCGCCGGCGAGCGTCCGCATCGCACCAATGCTCGCCATCGGAAATGCGCTTCGCAACGTCTCGATGACCGTCGTGTCCGCATCGAGCAACTCCATCGCGTGTTGCGCGAAGTAGCCGAGCTTGACCCCGGCGCCGAGTGTCACACGGCCGTCATCCGGCTCGACGTCGCCTGCCACGAGCTTGAGCAGAGTCGACTTGCCCGCACCGTTGATCCCCATGACACACCATCGCTCGCGGCGGCGCACGAGGAGATCGAACCCATCATAAATTCTGCGAGCTCCGTACGATTTCACGATTCCTTCGAGCTTCGCCACGTCGTCCCCCGAACGCAACGACGGCCGGAAGTCGAACTCGACGACCTTGTGGCGTTTGGGCGGCTCGACCTTGTCGATCTTGTCGAGTTTCTTCACACGCGACTGCACCTGCGCGGCGTGGCTCGCGCGAGCCTTGAACCTCTCGATGAACGCCTTTTCCTTCGCAAGCATCGCCTGCTGGCGCGCGTATTGCGCCTCTTGCTGGGCCTCGGCGATCGAGCGCTGTTGTTCGAAAAAATCGTAGTTCCCCGAGTACGTGTTGATGTCGCCTCCGTCGATCTCGACAATCTTCGTCACGAGGCGGTTCAAAAGCTCGCGGTCGTGGGAGGTCATCACGAGGGCGCCCTGAAAGTCGCGCAGGAATCGTTCGAGCCAGATGATCGACTCGATGTCCAGGTGGTTGGTCGGCTCGTCGAGCAACAGCGCGTCGGGGCGCATGAGCAGAATTCGTGCGAGCCCCACGCGCATCTTCCACCCGCCCGAGAGCTTGCCGACGTCGTCGTCGATCACATTGCTTCCGAAGCTGAGGCCAGCGAGTATCTCCCTTGCGCGTGACTCGAGCGCATACCCCCCGAGCTCGTCGAACCGGGCCTGCGCGTGCCCGAAGCGGTCCAAGAGTTCGTCCATGTCGCCTGCGCGCGATGGATCGGCCATGGCGTGCTCGAGGGCGTGAAGGTCTTGCGCCGCTTCCGACACTTCGCCGGCGCCGGCCATCGTCTCTGCGAGGACCGATCGTCCGCTCATTTCCCCGACGTCCTGGCTGAAGTGGCCGATCGTGATCCCGCGGTCGACGGCGACCTGACCGCTGTCCGGCTGCTCTTCGCCGACCATCATTCGAAAAATCGTCGACTTGCCTGAACCGTTGGGCCCGACGAGGCCCACCTTCTCACCGCCGAAGACGCTCATCGACGCGTCGAGAAAGAGGATTTGGCTGCCGTGCTGCTTGGATACGGAGTCTAGGCGAATCACCGGGGGCGCGAAGGTGACAGGTGCGCCGGGAAGTGCAAGCGGTTCCCTACGTGGCGTTGCCTCGGCGCGGAATCGGGCACGAATGGCGCCCCGTGCGCTCGTCGAATTGCTGGTGATAAGCCTCTGCCTTCCAGAAACGCCCAATCGGCCTGATCTCGGTCGTGATTTTGTTCGTCTGGTGCGCTTGAGCCCGCACGAGCGAATTCCGGGCGAGCGCTGCTTGCTCCGCCGAGAATGTGAAGATTGCGCTTCGGTACTGGTCGCCGATGTCCGGCCCCTGTCGATTGGGGGTCGTCGGATCGTGAGACTCCCAGAATGCGCGCAAGAGCTCTGCGTACCCTACCCTCTTGGGATCGAACTCCACCAGCACCGTCTCGGCGTGCCCGGTGAGATGTGTGCACACGTCCTCGTAGCTCGGGTTCGTAGTGCGCCCACCCGTGTAGCCGACTGCAGTCGCAACCACGCCGGCGACGTGGCGGAACGTGTCTTCCGATCCCCAGAAGCAGCCTTCCGCAAACGCGGCGAGCTCGTCTCCGGCGGCCGGGACCAGCGCCGTCCCCGCTCCGGCGTGGCCGGGGTCGGTACCCACCGCGGACCGGGCGGGGACCGTTGCGGCAGACGGGTTGCTGTCGGCCGCGGCGGACGAGGAGGTGTGACAAGCGACGAGGAGAGCGAGCGCGAAAGGGGCGATGATCCGGACCATGCCTAAAGTACGCGCGCACGGCCCCGTGGTTACCCCGCTTGCCTGGATCACACGTCTCGCTGTCGGATGCGCGGCGCACCGCTGACCATTTGACTTGATGCCACCTCGACGGCCGTGCACTAGCCTTGGCCTGCCATGACCGAACCGCTGGTGGTGCGTCCGGGCGTCGTCGTCCCTGCCGACGCCATGGAGGTGCGCGCCGTCCGCTCGAGCGGCCCAGGCGGGCAGAACGTGAACAAGGTGGCAAGCAAGGTCGAGCTTCGCGTCGACGTTTCACGTGTCAATGGACTCGACGCGTGGGGTCTCGAGCGACTGCGGGGATTCGCCGCGAGCGCTCTCGATGCCGATGGTTGGCTGCGCGTCACGAGTCAGCGCACGCGCGACCAGCGGACCAATCTGGAAGACGCGCGAGAGAAGGTGCGCGCCATCGTCCTGCGTGCGCTCCACCGACCGACGCCACGAAGAAAGACGAAGCCCACCCGCGGAAGTGTCGAGCGCCGGATCGCGGACAAGAAACGCCGCGCGCAGCAGAAA
>JALYHX010000322.1 GCA_030776305.1 Myxococcota bacterium | reverse complement strand
CAGCCCTTGTGGCCGCCTGTATCGTCGCGGTGCGCGCGGGAAGCACGCGTCTGCCAATCGACGAAGCGCGCTTGGGCGCAGCACTGACACCACTCGGTGCCGCAGACTCGGTCCCCTTGCTGCGATCGATTCTCGCCCGCGCGCGCGCTGGTCAGCCCGCTGATCCGGTATCCGCGGTGGTTGGCGCACCGGACGAACGCAAGCCGCTTGTTCTCGACGGCGAGTGGCTCTACCCCGAGCGAATGCGCGCCCTCGAGGTGCGCTTTTGCGCTCGAGTCCGCGATCGTCTTGCGCGAGCGACGCCGACGCGCGACCCACGACTGCTGGCCCGCGCGCTGCGTGCAATCGGAACGGGCCCGCCGGCGTTGACCGACGACCAAGTGCGGGCGGTGCGCGATGCGCTGTCTGCGCATCTGGCGCTCATCAGCGGAGGGCCAGGAACTGGGAAGACGACGATCGTCGTCGCCTTACTGCGCGCGCTATCCTGGATGGGCGAACCGATGGCAAATATCGCGATCGCAGCGCCGACCGGGAAGGCGGCACAGCGTTTACGGGATGCGATTGCAACGGGCCTCGCGTCCGCGCGGGGCGACATCGCCGACGCCGGCTTACACGCGGTCGCGCCAACGCCTCAGACGCTGCACCGTCTGCTTGGTTGGTCCCCCACCCGCGGTCGCTTCGCGCGTCACGAAAACGACCGCCTTCCTCATCGAATCGTCGTGGTCGACGAAGCGTCCATGATCGATCTCGCGACGATGGATCGGTTGATGCGCGCGCTCGCGGACGATGCGCGACTGGTGCTCTTGGGGGATGCGGACCAGCTCCCGTCCGT
Organism: Myxococcota bacterium; assembly: GCA_030776305.1. Taxonomy (GTDB): domain Bacteria; phylum Myxococcota_A; class Polyangia; order Polyangiales; family Polyangiaceae; genus Palsa-1150. Next base: position 3,344 of record JALYHX010000322.1, on the reverse strand, counting down.
CGATGCCGGGGCCGTATTCCGTGATCTATGCGTCGCGCTCCGACCCGCGCGTCTCTCGACGAACCTTCGGGTCGAGCGCGACCCGGAGGCGCAACGTATCGTCGCGGCGGCCCGATCGGTCAACGCCGGCGAGCTTGACGTACGTTTTGCTGGCGCGGTGGTCATGCGCCACTCGGTGGCTGAAGTCACGTTCGAAGGGGTCGAGCACCTGGGCGCTTCCTGGGACGATGTCGGCGACGCCCTGCTGGATCGCTGGTGGTCCGAACGCATCGCATCGCTCGACGATTTCGCGCGCCGTATCGCCCGAACGTACCTCACCGAATCGGGGACGTTCGATGACTCGGAGCGTGCCGACCTCGATTCGCTATTTGACCACTACGCCCGCGCGCGATTTCTGTGCGTAACTCGATCGGGCGTGCTCGCGACTGGCTCCGAGGCGATCAACGCCCGGCTGCTGGCGAAGTTTCGCAACGGCACCGAGGTACGCCATGGGTACCAGTCATCGGACTTGACTCAGGGAGCGCCGGTGATCGTGGGGCGCAATGACTACGAACGTCAGTTGTTCAACGGCGACCAGGGAGTCATCGTGTGCATGGATCGCAGCCGCGGCGAAGGTCCCGAGGTCATGGCGGTCTTTCAGCAAGGGGGTACGCTGCGCGCGTTTCCGATCGATGGGCCTACCCATCTCGCTCCGAGCTTGGCAATGACCGTGCACAAGGCGCAAGGATCCGAGTTCGACCATGTGGCCCTCGTTCTGCCAGACTCGGATCTGCCCTTGCTCTCCCGGGAGCTCATCTACACGGCGCTGACGCGCGCCCGCCGTTCCGTACTGATTGTCGGAAGCCCTGAACTGCTCGCGCGTGCGGTATCTCGTACGTACCAGCGCCATAGCGGAGTTGCAGAAAAGCTAGCAAGCTTGCCGCAATAGCACACTCTCTACGCGTTATGCTATACATGCGCGCAGGGCGGTGTGAATGAAGCAGGCGGTCATGCCTTTGGGCGGGTTGCAGCCGCTCGAAAGTCTTCGCGGGCGATCCACATCAGGAGCGGCACCGATTGTCCTGACGCTCGAGATCACCGACCAGGACGTTCTCGCGGAACTGCGATGGCATGTCGAAGAGACCGAGCGAGAACGGTATGCGTTGGCGGCACTCCGCGTCGGCGTTCTTGCGCTGCGCACGGCCAGTGGTCAAGTCGACGTGGCGTCGATTCGTGAGGCCGGGAAATCACTTTTGTCCGAAGTTCGCGAGCTACTCTCGACGCGAGCGACCGAAACGGCGGAGCGCGTATCTTCGGCGCTGACGCAGTACCTCGATCCGCAATGCGGCGTGCTGCCGCAAAGGCTGCAAGCGCTCATACGCGAAGACGGCGAGCTTGAACGACTGCTACGCATGCACGTAGGTGCGGACGATTCGATGCTCGCGCGTTCCCTTGCGATGCACCTCGGGGAGGGAAGTCCCATCTTCAAGCTCCTCTCGCCAACGGATGCGAATGGTCTGCGTTCTCAGCTGACGAAGATGATGGAAGAGGCGCTCGCCGAGCAACGCGGACACATCCTTCGCGAGTTCTCGCTCGATCACAAGGACTCGGCACTTTCCCGCCTCTTCGGGGAGTTTTCGCTCGACGATGAGAAGTCCGCGCTGAGCCGCTTGTCGAAGATGCTTTCGGTCACGAGCGAGCAAATCGGCAAAAACCTCACGCTCGACGACGAGGGTTCGGCGCTTGCTCGATTGAAGCGTGAGCTTCTGGCGACTATCGATCAACTTGCGCGTGGCAATGGCGAGTTTCAATCGCAGGTCCGCGAGGCGCTCGCAAGGATCGAGACAAGAAAAAAGCACGACGATCTAAGCACGCGGCACGGGATCGCGTTCGAGGAATGTCTCGGGGCGGTGTTGGCGGGCGAGGCGCATCGTCTCGGCGATCTTCACGAGGCGACCGGTGATACGACGGGGGCCATCAAGCAGTGCAAGAAGGGGGATCACGTGATCGAGCTCGGCGCAGATTCTGCCGCAGCGCGGGCACGTATCGTCTGGGAAGCGAAAGAAAAGCAGGGCTATTCCTTGCGAGCAGCTCTCGAGGAGATCGCCGAGGCTCGGCGCAATCGGCAAGCTCAAATCGGGGTGTTCGTTTTTTCATGCAAAGCCGCTCCCGAAGCGCTGGAGCCGCTACAGCGTTACGGAAATGACGTGGTCCTCGTGTGGAACGCAGAGGACTCCGCCACCGACCTCGTCGTCCGCGCGGCATACAGCCTCGCGCGTGCGTTGGCCGTCCGGGAAGGGTGCACCGACCGCCAATCGGAGGCGGCAATTGCGGAGATCGAGCGCGCGGCGCGCGGCATCGAGCGGCAGATCGGCTATCTCGCCGAGGTACGCAGGTGGGCAGAGACCGTGAAGGGCCACGGTGAAAAAATCGCGGAGCGCTCTGCCTGCATGGCGGAACAGTTGCGCCACGACGTCGAAAGGCTCGACTCGGAACTGGCCTCGATGCGCCTCTTGGGGGACTCGTCGAAATAGCGGCTCGAAGCACAGGTCGTCGGTTTACCGACCGCGGTGCCACTTGCCTGTCCAGGCTTGCCAGCGGTAAGGGTAATGGGAATGCGAGCCTTTTTAGTCGCCGCCGTGTGCCTCGTATGCGCCGCTCCGCTGGCCGCCTGCACGGGGCCGGGAACGTATGTTTGGTACTCCGCTCTGCCGGCCGAGGCGTTGTCGGGCGAGTATTTGATCAATGTCGGCGATATCGTGAGCATCCGCGTGCTCAGTCACGAGGAAATGACGACGCGCGTGCGCATCCGCGCGGATGGACGCATCGCTTTGCCAATCATCGGAGAGCTGGAGGCGCGCGGCAAGCGTCCAAGTGCGCTGAGATCGGAGATCGAGACGCGGCTCAAAGACTATATCGTGACGCCCACGGTCACGTTGAACATCGACGAGACGCAGCCTGCGCATATCGTCGTGCTCGGCGAGGTGGCGCACGCCGGCGTCTTTCCGCTCGAAGCGAACGCGCGAATCGCAGATGCGCTTGCCCTTTCCGGTGGAGTCACGGAATACGCGACCCGCGACCGGATTTTCGTGGTGCGTACGTTGCCGGATCGGATGCGCATTCGGTTCACGTACGAGGCCGTGATCCGTGACAACGGGCATGCGATCGCGTTCCGACTTCACCCTGACGACGTCGTTGTGGTCGAGTAATCGCCCGCGCGGCCTCGCCACATGCTCACGCCCTTCATCTTGGCTGCCGACCACGCGGGGACCCTCGAGCTTGCGGAGACGACGGAGGTGCGAGCGCGAGCCACGGTCCCCGGGGACCCGACGTTCGGTTTCGACTTCTATACCCAGGGCCAGTTG
>JALYHX010000321.1 GCA_030776305.1 Myxococcota bacterium | reverse complement strand
ATCCATTCGTGCCAGTGCAAGACGCGGTAGGCAACGTGTCGGCACGTGACCACGAACAGCGCACCAAGAATCGTCGGAGAACATCAATGACCGTGAAGAGCGACTCCCCTTGCGTCGCAACCAACTCCCCGCCCCTGCCGCGCCACACCACCCTCGCCGCCCTCGCTTCGGTCGCCACGACCACCCTCGTCCTCTGTGTGGCATCCGCCGCGGCTTGCGGCTCCAACTCGAACACGTCGGGCGCGCCGTCGAACGGGAACGCCACGGACGATGCCGGAGGGCTGGCCGAAGCCGGTGGCGCATTCTCGGAAGCCGGCGGGTCACTCTCCGACGCACCGGCGTCGATCGCCGACGCAGGGGGCCCATCCCCCGAAGCCGCCCGCATCGAAGGTGGCACCTGCGACGGCGCGCTGATTTGCGACGACTTCGAGAGCTACCCGAACGGCGGCGTGCCCTCGTCGCCGTGGGCGGTCGCCAAGACGGCCGGTGCGGTCACGGTCGACACGACACGGGCGCATAGCGGGGTTCAATCCGTGAAAGTCAGCGCTCCCGCCTCGTCCGGGTACCAGTCGGCCATGCTGCGCTTCGCCAATCACGGCCTGCCGCTCGCGAGCAACGTCGTGTTCGGGCGAATGATGTTCTGGCTCGATTCGGCCCCTCCGACGCAGGTGCACTGGACGTTCATCGATGGATCAGGTCTCGTCCCCGGCGCGAGCTATCACGCCGTCGAGCGCTACGGCGGACAGGTCCCGCTCACCGCCGCCGATGGCGGCTTTCTCGGCAGCGAGCTGATGGCCAGTTACGACACCCCCGACTCGTACAATCGGGTGGGGCCGGGCAGCGATTGTTATCGCCACTCGCACGCGCGGGCCGTTCCCGTCGGCGTCTGGACATGCGCGGAATGGGAGTTCGACGGCCCCGCCAACACGATCCGCTTCTGGCTCGACGGCCAGGCCCTCGACGACTTGACCGTCGCCGCCACCGGCGACGGATGCACCCAACAGCCGAGCAGCTACGTATGGACCGCGCCGCAGTTCACCCAGATCGACCTCGGCTGGGAGACGTACCAGGCCGAGGACGCCCGAAACATCTGGCTGGACGACGTCGCCATCGGCCCGCGGCGCGTCGGCTGTCCCTGAGCAGCGTCATGCCTCGGGCGCACGACCTAAATCCGCTCGAGCACGGCCTTTGGATCGAGACGCCGAAGATCGTCAATGTCACTTGTCACGATGACGGCCCGCTCCCGCCGCGCAGTCAAGACCACCGATGCATCGACGACGTCCGAGGTTCCCGTCCGCCCACACAGAGTTCCGGATGCTTCTGCAAGAACTTGATCGAGCGGGGGCACTTCCGTGACCGGACCAGCCAGCAAGGCATGAATAGAAACCTGTCGGGCAGGGCCGCGCCAGACCTGACCGACGACGCCGGCCGGAATGACAAGTCGCCCGCGGATTCGCAGCGCCTCACGACAGAGCGCCCGCATACGCGGATCCGCCCTCTCGAACGCGATGAGCGCACCCGCGTCTAGGACGACCGCGTTAGAATTCGCTTTGCCCATGCTGTCGCGGCCTTGCCGGGAGGCCCGTGCTTTTCGTCCATGGCGTCCAGAACCTCGGTGAGCTGGTCGCGGCGAAGCGTCTCCTCGACCGCGTCACTGATATACGCGCTCAGGGACTTCGCTCGGCCGGCCTTCACCCGCTTCCTCGCGAGCTCCAAGACATCGGTGGAGATGCTGATGGCTATCTTGGCGGCGGTCATACTTTTATTGGGGCCGATCGCGTCAAGGACGCCTGCCGACCCTTGGATGGCTGCACCCTCACAGCGTCGCCGGCGCGAGTGACCCTACGGCTCAGCGATCGATCGGAGGGATTTTGCGGCGAATGGCGTTGATTCGTTGCTGCGACAGCGTCGGACGCGCGATCGTAGAGCCGCAAGGGCAAAGGCGGAGCTCAAGGTTGGGAACGCGTCGGGCCGCGTCGGCTTGTCGACCCAGCAGCGGAAGGGCTTTCCAACCGGTCTCATCATAAAGTGCCCCGCAGCCGCATTTCTTCATGGACTCCATAGGATAGCGGACGGGAGGCTGGCGCGCTTCCCACGATTGCTTTGGCCCGTCCCCCCCCCTCTCCCCTTCTCCCTCAAGGATCAGGGAGAAGGGGTCGGGGATGAGGTTTGAGGTCTCGTCGAGCGTCGAGGTCGAGGCCCCTTCCGTATTGCCGCCGGTCACAATCAACGGTTGCACCTCCCGTTCAAATCCCGCGCACGTTGCGCCCGATGCCTTCTCGCCATCGCGCGGACAATCCCGCACATCCACGCGATGCCGCGTCCATGTGCGGGCGTGAACTGCGTTCTGCCTTCGAGCAACATCAAGAAGAACTCCTGAAGGACATCGCCAGCATCCTGCGCGTGGGCTCCCATCACGGCACGCGCTTCCTCGAGGAGCCTCGGGCTGAGGGCGATGGCAATGGCTGCCAGGGCACGCCTGTCGCCACGGGTGGCGCGCGTCACCAGGCCATCGAAATCGGCCTCGCGTTGCGCGTCGGTCTGCGTGCTGTCAGGTCGGATATTGGAGATCTTGCGAATGGTTGTCGTTTTCATGATTCACTCCTTTTCGATGTTTCTAGTTTGGTGTCGTGGATGGTCCCCCTCCCGGGGCCCCCCGGCACCATGCCGGGGAGCTGGGAGGAGGAGTCATTACTTCGTTATTAACGATTACTTCGTGATTGCGATTGCACTATGACTGATGGGGCGTCGCGGCCGGCGCAGGCCCGGTCGCGACCGGATCCACCGGCTTCGGCGCGGTCGGCG
>JALYHX010000320.1 GCA_030776305.1 Myxococcota bacterium | reverse complement strand
CTTCTGCTGGGCATAGTACTCGGTGACGTAAATGGTCTCGTCGTTCTCGACCATGTCGCCGTTGTTCGTGATTGCGAGGGCCCGTGGGTGGGCGAGCGCGGGTCGCGTGGACAGTCCCGGACCCGGGTACGCCGAGGCAGCAAGCGCCGCGTTGAGGTCGATGGTCGACGTCACTGCCATGGTGTCGGTCCGAATCGCCGTCAGCGTGCCGTCCATCCAGTTGGCGACGTAAAGCGTGGACCCGAGCGGCGTCATCGCGAGCCCCGTTGGCTCAGAGCCGACTGCGACCTCCCCCGCCTTGACGGGGGTTGTCATCAATCCCGTGATCTTGGTGACCTTTTGGTCGAGACGAGAGAGCACGAACGCGGTGTTGCCATCGGGGTGGATGACCACCGCCGAGGGCTCGGCCCCGACTGCAATCTCGGCCAGCTTTGCCAACGTCGGCAGCGTGTCGGCCGCATAGTCGATCGAGAAGACGGTGGCCGATCCGCCGTAGCGATTCGCGACGACGAGACGTGAGTCGTCGCCTGAGAGCCCGATCATCGAGGCATGGCTCGTCGTGGCCGAGACCATCGGTCGACTCGAAGCGCCGGCGTCGGAAGCGTCGGGAGAAAGTGCCGGAGCCCCGTCCATCGGTGATGCGTCCGGCGTTCCACCCATCGAGCCTGCATTCGGCCCGCTACACCCGCTCGCCGCGGCGAGCGTGAAAGAAACCCCCAACCTCATGATCGATCTCGTAGCCATACAGCCCTCCAAATCCGCGAAAAGCAACCCATCCCAGGCGAGGCGCCTCGCATGTCGCGTTCGACATCGCGAGAACATCACCCTGCGGACTCCGCCCCCCAGATCGAGGTGCTGCCCTTCACTCACTGCATTCCGCGGGCCGTCGCTCGATCTAGTTTTCCTTTGTGCCGCCGCAGCCGCCTTTTGGCTTGACCCCACGCTCGATGGGGCCCTGCCCCACAGATGGCCACCCGGCGCATGAGCGGTACGACTGCGTCAGCGTCCGAAGGATGATCGAACGCACAGGACCTCCGATGTGCCCCGGCCCGCGCGGCTCTCATTTCACAGAAAGCCTGGCGAGGAATGCGTACCCAGCGGCTGGTAGGATACGGAGTAAGGGCCATTTTGCATTGCCCTGACGATTGTCATCTACGTCTTCTTCCATGGGCGTATCGTGGATCCCTGTCGACCATGTCAATCGCCCGATTCATGGGCAGGACCATCCTCGGATGTGCTCTGCTCATCACCACCCGTGCTTATGCCGCGGATGTTTCAATCAATCCCGAGGCAAGGAAGTACTTCCAGGCTGGCGTGAATTTTTTGCAGGATCCCGACGGCGCCCGATACGAAGACGCATACAGGGAATTCGAAGCGGCTTACGCTTCATCGCCGTCGCCGAAAATCCTGGGCAACATCGGGTATTGTGCCCTCAAGCTCGAACGCGATGGCGAAGCGATCGCAGCATATGCGCGCTATCTCCAAGAGGTGCCGGACGTCGATCCCGCGGAAGCCGCGCAGATCAATCGCGACCTGGCCACTCTTCGCGCAGGGCTCGTGCGCGTCGCATTGATTGTCGATGCGTCGGAGGCGACGGTCGTCGACAAGCGACTGCCGGCCCGCGGCGAGTCCATTACCAACCTCTATGGTCCGGTGAGTCGAAGGATCGAGATAGGAATGCGTCCGGGTCACCACATCATCGTGCTGAAGGCGCACGGCGAGTCGATGCCACCGTGGGAGTTCGACGCCAAACCGGGCGCCACTTTGTCGCAGACGTTCGCCCTCACGCCGGATGCGAACGCGGCGCACCCGCCATCGTCCACGCCGCTCCTTCCGTGGATCGTCACCGGTGTCGGCGGCGCGGCCCTCGTCTCTGGCGGAATCATCGGTGCCATCACGCTCGGCAAGGTCTCCAGCATTGCCCACAATTGTCCAAACAATCAGTGTCCCGCGACCTATGCGCTACAATCTGCACAGGACGATGCGCGCCGCTTGGTGCGGACGACCGACGTTCTTCTCATCGGCGGTGGCATCGTCGCCGCGACCGGGCTCTGGCTTGTCATCTCGACGGGCGGATCAGCGGCGCCGCGGTCACCCTCGAGCGCGGCCAGCGCGTTCGCACAGCCGCGCTTCGTCTGCACTCTTTCGGGGTGTGCCGCGGCGATGGTCGGGACCTTTTGAAAGCGGGTAGACGCATGGCGGCAACGACAGGCATCCGCTTCGGCGCGATGGCAGCCACGCTCGTCCTATGGAGCTGCTTCGCGGTCGTCGACGTCGATCGGTTTCATTCGCAGGCAACCCCGAAACCGGACGGCTCGGCCGTACGGAGCGCGCCTGGTGAGTACTTGAACCTGACGCTCTCGCTCGTGGGAATGACCCCCCATGTCATGCAGCTTTTCGAATACCGTGTCGTTGACGCCAACATGTTCATCCAGTCGCGGGGGATAGTAAATCCGCTTGGTGATGCGAATGTCACGATCAACGTGCCATTCGCGGTACCCAAGGTGAACGGCCCATATCATCTCGATTTCTACGCCGACGTGAACGGTAGTGGAGGATACGACGGTATTGGGAGCGTTCTCACGAGGGACCATGCGTGGCGCATCGATCCACTCGAGGACTCTCCGGCCGACTCTGTCATGCACGTGGACGGCTTGATCCAAGTAACTTTCACGCACAACACGTCCTTCACCCCAATCGAGCAATATCCCAGTGGGACGCCGAATGCTGCGCTGGATATCGGGGCGAATGCGGTCATTCACGTCATCAACGCCCCCGATCTGGTGGGCGCCCTCATTCAGGTGCGGATCGTCAACACCGTCCTCAATCACACCGTCGGTCTGTTTCGGGTCCCAAAAATTACGGTGCCGGATTTCACCATGACCATCCCGGGTATCGTCGAGAATGGTACCGAATACGCCGCCCTTGTTTATGTGGATTCGAACTTGAACGGAAAATACGACAATCCCGCCGCTCCACTGGGAGATCTCGGCTGGCGCGTGGTCGGCACGGCCGGCATGAAGGGGCTCGACGTGCTCGTGGACGCGCAAACCATCCAGCAGGCGAACATCGACGTCGGCACGCCATGGTAGGGGGCGGCCTCAGCGCGGCACGTTGGCGCAGCAGCGAAAGCCGATCTGGTAGTACCGGTACGACTGGTTGTGGTCCGTGGTCATCGGGCGGCAGCGATCGCGTACGGGGCCCCAGTAGCCGCCTTTGAGTCCACTCACGTACGGTCGATCGTCGGTTCTACCGGCCTCGTTGACGACCCACTCGTCGACGTTTCCGGTCATGTCGAATACCCCGAACGGGCTCACGCAAGAATCGCGGGTGCCGCTCGGGTCGCGCTGATCCAGTCGCGCGAGCTCTTCTGCGCGCCTTCGCGGATCGTTCCATCGGATGTCGTCGGGGACGATATAGGGCTTGTCGATGTTGCATGCCTCGGCATTTCGCACGTAGCCGTACGGGTACGGCAGGCGCTCCCGCCCCTCGCAAGCGAGGGTCCACTCGCTGTCCAGGCACAGGCGCTTGCCGGCGCCAGCGCAACGATCGCGCGCCGCCATCCAGTCCACGGCGACGACTGGTTTGATGCCGGCCTGGTTGGGCCATTCGTATCGGTCGATGCAGAAATGCTTCGGTACGGGTGACCCGTCGCAGCGACCCGTGGGCGCGAATTCAGCGCACCGATCACGCTCCGGGTGAAGCGGCTCGACGTACTTGCGGCAAATTTGCTCGACGTTCGGGCACCACGATCCATCGATTTCCACCATGTCCACCGGACACGAGGAGGGTACGTCTGGAGGCGGTGTCGACGAAATGGCCGCGGCGAGCACAGCGGGGACCGCAACGCGTGTCATGCGAAGGTCTTCGCATCATAGCGCGTCCGTGAAGCGTCTCGCTGCCACCCGAAGTACGATGCCGCATGGCCCGCGTGAGGACGGTGGACGAGAGTGCACGCGTCGCGTTGCGCGACGACGGCTCGCTGCGGTTGGCCGTCGTGGCGGATACACACTCCGCGCCTCACCCCGGCACGATGGGCAACATCAAGCGGCTGTCGCCCGACGCCATATTGCACGCGGGAGACA
>JALYHX010000319.1 GCA_030776305.1 Myxococcota bacterium | reverse complement strand
ACCCAATAGGCCCCGCAGTAGCCCTCGCCGACCTTGGGACCCAACGACGATGAGCGCCGCTTGTGCGGATGCCGCGATGAGCGGGATGACTTCGCGCGGGTCGCCCTGACGAAGCATGCCCTCCACGGGTACGCCATGGTCGCGCACGCGCGCGACCTCGGCATCGAGCGCCGATTGCGCCTCGTTCGACATTCGCGCAGCGGTTTTCGCGCTCACCATCAGGGCCGCATCGGGGAGGCCAGCCAGCGGCAAATCGTACACATGCGCCACGAGCACACGCGCTTGAAGCGATTGCGCGAGGAGTATTGCCCAGTCGAGCGCCGCCCGAGCCGTCTCTTCGAAGTCGGTCGCAACGACGATGCTGTCGAATGACATGGAGACTCCTTCGCTAGCGCCTCGTACGTGACTCGATGTCGAGGTAATAGTCCACGAGATCGCGCTCAGTGTGTCCGAGCGACACGAAGCGGTACACCCGCCCAATCGGCCAGCAGCGTGTGGAAGGTGGCACGAGCATGGCCCAATAGCCGGGCTCGGTCGGTGCGATGTCCACCCAGTCCGCTCCGACAGCGCGTGCGAGAATCTCGCTGAGCAATGCGCCATGCCGTTGCAGCTCCAGGGCGATCTTGGGGTCGTCGAGCGGCGCTCCTTGATAGCGCTGCGTGAGATGGCGCTGCATACCGTCGATTGCCAGAACGTCGCAGCGCAACGTCGTGCCGTACCAAAGGCGGTAATCGCGCGCCAGAGATCGCGCGAGCCGGGTCATCGCCGTGCGAGCCTGAATGGGGCTGGTAGGCCAATCACCCACCGCAAGCACGTCTTCACTGGCGCCGAGGGGCAGCGCCAGCGCCTCGACGAGTTCGGGGTCGTACCGAACCCGTGGGGCTGCGCGGTTGTCCGCGGCCCGATCGTTGGGCTGGACTCGAGCTCCGATCTCGGACGGCTCCCCAGGCGGTGGCACATCGTGGGCGCGCACCGGCGGTGGGATGGTCGCAAGCGGCGGGAGCGACGCACCTCGCCGGGGCGAACGAATGATCGGGAAATCTCGGGAAGGAAGGTCCTCGACGAGCATCGAGTTGTCCACGTTCGACGGTGACACATACGCCTCGACACCGGGCGACACAGGGGGTGGGACCTGCGAGCGCATCGTCGCCGAAGTGGCTTCGAGGATCTCGAGTGCCATCACGCGCTCGCTCTCGCGCGCGGTCACGTCCTCGACGATCCTCCGGGCAAAATGGCGCGCGTATGCCTCTTCACCCGCGGCGAGCCAGGCCCGTGCTGCGACCAGCTCGGCCTCGTGAAAGCTTCGGTCGTCGTTCGCGATGACCGTGAGCGCCTGAGCGACGCTGCTTGGCGGTGCGTCTCCCCCCACCAGAGCGGCACGCGCTCGCAGATAGCGTAGAGCGGCAGTACTGCCACGAACCCGCTCGAGCTCGTCGAGCCGCTGGCGCACGCCATGCGCATCGCCCGCGGCGAGCTGTTGCTCTATCTGCCAGAGCTCCGGGTCCGTGAGTGGTCCGCTCGATCGTGTCTCGGCGACCGCGAGAGCGCTTTCAAGTCGCGCGAGATGCTCGCGCAATTGCGGGCCCCCGTCCCCGGTGGCGCGCTCGCGCACGCGGGCGAGAAGGGCGTCGCGAACGACTCGATCTCCTTGAGCATCGAACTCCACACGGTGCAGGTTTGGCGCGAGGTTACGCAGTACATTCGGAAGATCGCGCATGCCTTCGAACGTTACGCGGCGGTGGGTCCGCTCGCCGGGCCGGCGGTCGCGTGTGGCGTTGACGGTCGAGAGGTGAAGTGGAGTGCTGCGCGCGACCTCGCTCAATGCGGCGGCGAGATGCAGTGCTTGCAATGCCGCCGACCCGACGCGGCCTGGGAGGGCCGCCGCGAGCGAGCGAAGGTCCAGCCAAGCGCCTTCGTACGTTTTGTCGGACGCGCGATACACGGCGCCGTCGAAGAGCTCGCACGCACCAAGACGCGAAGCGACTGCAGCAACCGCCGCGCTTCGTGCAAACGAGGTCACGAGTTCGGCCGACATCGCCCGAGCGGCTTCATCTGCAAGCTCCGGGGTAACTCCTGCCGATGCCAACCGGGCAAGGGCATCGCGAACCGTCGTGATGTACCCCGTTTCTCGCACGGTCACTGGATCGGCGGCGCGTAAGACGATGTCGGCAGGGCCAAAAAGGACGTACTCGGTCTCCAGCAATCCATCGTCGCATCGCACGACCACACGTTCTCCGAGGCGAAGCGTTGTGGACGCACGTAGGCTACTGGCGGTTACGGCCATCGGATAAGCGCCTATCCTACTCCGAACAAGATTGATCGACGCGCGGCGCTTTGTACGGCAGAGTTAATCGAGGCAACCTTTGACTGACCATGACCGACGAAAGTACCGACGGATCCGGGCACCGCTTTACTGCCGCCCTGCGGGGATGGAGCTTTTTGCTCGGAAGCGCCAGCCAATCGACCTGAGTTTGGGAGGCGTTCGAATCTACACCGACGACCGCCTGAAGGTTGGTCAGCTCCTCAAACTGGAGTTCTTCGCTCAAGACGCACCACCCGTCACCTATACGGCCGAAGTGGTGTGGATCGTGCCGCTCGATGTAGCCGCGGCCGCACGCTTCGACGTGGGGTTGAAGTTTCTCCACCTCGAGCCCGACGCGCTGAAAATGCTGGTGAGTGTCCTTGGCCCACTGGAAGACGACCCAAGGGGAGAAGAGCCTAGTGACCAAGCGCAAGATGACCACGGCCAGGACGACCAAGGGAAGGAGAAGAAAAAAGACGCGCAAGGCTAGCTATGGCGCGAGGCGCTAGGGCGTCAGGCTTGGCGCCTCGGTCACACTAAATAGGCTAGTCAAACGATGAAGCAGCGGCCCACGAAGTCTTGCCAAGAGTCCCCAAGTGGACCCCCGACAAGGCCGACAAAAAAGTCGGCCCATCACGCGCACTACTTCGCCTCCCTCGACTCGAGTGGTCTCAGGGAGGATAGTCGAGGGGCGCGCGGTTGGACAAGTAGACGGCGCGTGCTATTCGGTGCGATCGTCCCGAACGAGTACATCGGCTGTGATGAGGCTTCTATAACCGACCAATAGCGCAGCGAAGAGGGCAAAGCGCAGACTCCAGATGTCGAAGCAGACCGCACAGAATGTGAATCTCGTGGGGGATGTCCTCCTTCTCATCGCCGCCTCCGCCGTTGCGACGAAAATGCCAGGGACCTTACGCTGGCACTGGATGGTCCTCATCGGAATGGCGATGGGCGCCATCCTCGTTTGGACGCTGGGCGGCCGGGCCTTGCGCCACTACGACGTTTGGAACGGCCGTGGGATCGCCGGTGACGTGACGCTCACGATGCTGCTTCTGGGCGCAATGCTCGCGGCCATGGGCGCGCTTCGCTGGTTCGTTCGGCCATACGCGGTGGGCAGTGACCTAGACCGCTTCATTGTCGTGGCGGCCCCTGCCATCCTTTGGCTGCGCTTGACGACGAGCTGGCTTCGACGACGCGAAGTGCCTGTCAAGCACGTCCTCATCGTGGGCATCGGCCCCCTTGGGCGACACACCGGCCTCGAGATTCGCGATGGCAATGACAATCGTCGTGTCGCCGGCTACTTGCGCTTCGCCGATGAGCCTCTCCACGGTCGACTGCCGGCCGAGGTCCTTGGGAAGGCGGGCGACCTCGAGGAGGTCTTGAGGACGCACGTCGCCAGCGAGGTCTACCTTGCGAGCAACCGCGATCCCCATCGCGCCGAGATGCAGACCGCGATTGGCGTGCTCGAGCGCTTCGGTATTCCGTTCGCTCTGCCAGCGTGCGGCTTCCGTTTTGGCCGCGCCCGTCCAGAACACGAGGACGCGGTCGCGGATGGGTACGTCCACTACCTCAGTGTCCGGCGCAAGCCCGTGCAGTACGCTGTGAAGCGCGCATTCGACATGCTGGCATCGTCTGTCGGACTCGCCTTGCTATCGCCCCTGATGATCATCGTGGCGGTACTCATCAAGCTGACCTCCCGTGGTCCACTGCTCTTCAAGCAGGACCGGGTGGGTCTGCACGGACGGACATTTCACATGCTCAAGTTCCGTTCGATGGTCTCGAATGCGGAGGAGCTCAAAGCAAAGCTGATGGCCCAGAACGAGCAGGCGGGGCCCGTTTTCAAGATGAGGAGCGATCCTCGCATCACGGCAGTGGGTCGTTTCATTCGCAAGTACAGCATCGATGAGCTGCCGCAGCTCATCAACGTTTTGCGTGGGGAGATGAGCATCGTCGGACCACGTCCTCCCATCCCGTCGGAGGTAGCCAAATACGAGGCGTGGCAGCGCCGCCGCCTCTCCGTTCGTCCGGGACTGACTTGCGTTTGGCAAGTGAGCGGCCGAAATCAGATTTCCTTCGAGGAGTGGATGTACCTCGACATGCAATACATCGATCATTGGAGCTTGGCTCAAGACTTCCAGCTCATTCTGAAGACTGTGCCGGTGGTGCTGACTGGGCGCGGCGCGAGCTGACCGTGCAGAGCAAACGTGTCGTTCTATTGGTCGAGGCAGAGCAGATCGGGAATGCAGTCAGCGAGAACTTTGATCGCGCCGTGATAGTCGGCCGCGATCTGGAC
>JALYHX010000318.1 GCA_030776305.1 Myxococcota bacterium | reverse complement strand
ACGTTCGTCTATGCAACGAGCACGCTTGCAGGGGCGCTGGTGCCGGTGCCCGGTGGCCTCGGCGTCACCGAGACATCCCTGCAGGTTCAACTGCAAGGACAGGTCACGCCGGCGACCAGCACGGCGGCGATGATCCTCGTCCGATTCGCGACGCTCTGGTTTGCAGTCCTCGTCGGCTTTCTATCGCTGGCGGTGCTAAAACGGCGCTATCCCGGGTTGCTTGCGCGCGGCGGGGTGCAGGGGAGCGTGATGCCGAAGCCATGATCGCAGGGTGCACCCGCACCTCAGGCGCGCAGCGCTACGAGGGCGTCGCGAAAGTCGAGCGGGGGGACCACCTCGAAACGCACTCGCTCGCCGGTGCGCGGATGGGCAAAACCAAGGACACGCGCGTGCAGCGCCTGATGTCCGAGGCGCAACGCCACCGCGCGAACCCGCTCGTCACGGGAAAGCGAGCCATACAGAGGGTCTCCAAGGACGGCGGTTCCTGACTCGGCGAGATGAACACGAATCTGGTGCGTGCGTCCCGTTTCCAGCGCGCACTCGATGTGCGTCGCTCCAGCGAGCTGCGCAATGACGCGAACATGGGTCACCGCGCGCTTTCCCGCCCGAACGTGCGTGGTGAAACGCAGGCGGTCGCGCGGGTGACGGCCGTGAAGTGTATCGAACGTGCGGTCGACGATCCGACCCACGACAATCGCCTCATACGCACGTTCGATCGAATGCGCGCGAAACTGCGCCGCGAGGATTTCGCGCGCATGCGCCGTTCGCGCGACGACCATCACGCCGCTCGTCCCCTTGTCGAGCCGATGCACGATTCCCGGCCTCGAGTGGCCCTGGGCATCCCCCACGGTCAGCTCCTCCTGCGAAAATAGCCCCAAGGCCAAGATTCCATTGACCAGCGTCCCACCCTCGTGACCGCGCGCCGGGTGAACGACGAGACCCGCGGGCTTGTCGACGACGACGAGGTCCGTGTCCACATGCAGAACATCGAAGCGTACGTCCGACTCGGGCCGAGCTGTCGTCGATGACGGCTGCGGCGGGTCGACGACGACGCGATCTCCCTCGCGTACACGGGTCGACGCGCCTTGCGCTACTCCGCCGACCGTTACCCTTCCGGCCGCAATCCAGCGCTGGAGCTCCGAGCGCGATATCGACGTCGACCGCGCGAGAAAACGGTCGAGACGACCGCCGCTCGCCTCGCGCGGCACGACCAACGCCACGCGGTCGATCGTACTGCTCACCAGAGCTTGGACTTGACGTGTCCTTTGGCCTTGACAAGGATATCGACGAGCGCGCGATCGTAGAAATTCCGCGGATAAAGCTCGGGCGACACGCGGCGCTTGTAGAGCGCGCGGCCCTCCTCGATTTCCTCGGCGAGCGAGTCGAAGAGGTTGTCGTTCTGAATGCCGCTGACAATCTTGTCCTCGTTGTAGAGGGAAAGATCGCTCGCGATCGCGCGGGCAAGACGCCGGGCGGCTTCCTCGGTCTCGATGAGGGGCATGGGCAAATGGTCGCCGAGTGCCGACTTCCTGTCAAAGACGTACGCTGGCGTCATCGAACCACACCCCGCGGGCCGCGGTTGGTTCGGCCGCTGGCCTCTGGTAAGAGCCCAACATCCCCCCGATGCAACTTCGGACGATCCCCCAGGCGATTGAAGACGCAGCGAAGGCTGAGCCCACGCGCGGCTACCGTTTCGTCCCAGAGACCGGCAGCACGGAGTTGGGCGCTTTCGGCGATGCCCCGTCCTCCCGCTCGGAGGGCAAAGTGGCGAGCGAGGCGTCGTTCTCGTTCACGGCGGTCGAGCGGATCAGCGCTCGCTTGGGGGGGGCCTTGCAGGCGCTGGGTTTGCGCAAGGGAGACCGCGTCGCGCTCATCCTTCCGACGAATGATGATTTCGTGCTCTGTTTTCTAGGCGCCATTCGCGCGGGCATCGTCCCGGTTCCGATCTATCCGCCCATGGCTCTCGGGCAGCTCCAAGCGTATCTCGACAACACGCGCCATATCGTCGCAAAGAGCGGGGCGCGAGTGCTCGTGACCACCGCCAAGATCAAACGGCTCCTGGGCACGGTCCAGGCGGCTTGCCCCGCGCTCGAGCAGGTCGTGGCGGTCGAAGGAATCCGCGAGTCGACCGAGCCTCTCAAAGCCGAGAAAATACGCCTCGACGACGTCGCACTTCTTCAGTTCACGAG
>JALYHX010000317.1 GCA_030776305.1 Myxococcota bacterium | reverse complement strand
GGCGTGCATCCAGGCGACCCGCGATGTTAGGTTAGAGCCCCCCATGAAACTGACCGCATCTGGAATCGCCTTTCTGCTCGCGCTTGCGGCATGCGCTCACAAGAAACCTGCAGAGGAGCCCGAGAACTCGGACGACACGGCAGCGTCCAGCGATACGCCGAAGGCGACGACGGAAGGGACCGCCAGCGCCGAGGCAGAACCTTCGCAGCCCAACCTCCTGGGGACCGGGGGAGGCAAAGCCATGGCCCGCGCCGAGAAGGCCACAATTCAGGACGACACCGAGGACCGGCGGGCCGCACCATGCAGCGGCGTCGACATCCCCCACCTGTTTGCGTCGTTGTCGCAGGCCGCCTGCGAGTTGCCCGAGGGTGCGCCTCCGAGCCTGCAGCGAGCAACGAAGGACCTATTGGATGTCGCTGTCTCGACCGACTCACCGAAAGTCGCGCCGGGCGGGGTCGCGAAGATCTTCATCGTCTTCAAGAACAAGAGCAAAGCGAAGCTTCCGCTCGACTTCACCGTCGACCCCGATCCGCGGATCGTGTTCGAGCTCTACACGCCCAAGGGGACCCGCGCTGCGGACAAGCCGCCGGGCAACGAGCCGTCGCTTCCGCCGACGGTCGCCGAGAATGCCGTGGAGCCGCGCACCGCGCGAGTCACGCTGGATCCGAATGGGACGGCGAAGCTCGCCTTGAACTGGCAGGCCGTGAAGTACAAGTGGGCAGCGAAAGATCGAGCCAAGGGAGCTCTTGCCGGGCGCGGCTACCCGCGGGAGCCCGCGGGTCCCTTGCCCAGGGGCAAATACGTCCTGCGGGTCATCACGCCGCTGGCAAACGTCGACGACAAGGAGATCAGCCAGCCGCGCGTCAATATCGAAGTCGCCGGTGCGGCCGAAGTTGCCTCTGCAGCGCCCCCCGCCGCGTCTGCGACCGCATCACCCGGAAAAGAAGGAGCCCAGCCAGCGCCCGCTTCGTCGACTTCGGACGCGCAGGTGGAATCGAAGTTCCTGAAGGTCGTCGGCGCCACACCCTCGCCGGCTGCCTCGGCCCGCCCGCCGGCCAAGAAACACTGATGTCGTAGTCGGCGATCTTGCGCGCACTTTTCTTCGGCTCTCCTGCGTTCGCGGTCCCTTCCCTGGATCAATTGCATGCAATGGCCGAGATCGCGGCGGTCGTGTGTCAGCCCGACAAGCCGTCAGGTCGTGGGCTCGCGGTGTCGGCACCTCCCGTGAAGGTGCGCGCGGTCGATCTCGGGTTGCCGATCGTTCAGCCGACAAGGCTCAGAGCGGGCGAGTTCGAAGCCTGGGTACGGGCGCTGCACGTCGACGTAGCGCTCGTCGTGGCGTACGGGCGGATCCTGCCAGGAGGCGTCCTCTCCGGGCCACGGCTGGGCTGCGTCAACGTTCACGCGTCGCTCTTACCGAAGTACCGCGGCGCGGCACCGATCGCATGGGCGATCGTCAACGGCGAGATCGAGACCGGCATCACGCTGATGAAGCTCGACGAGGGGATGGACACTGGGCCCACTTTTGCGCGAATCGTCACACCGATCGGGGCGGACGAGACAGCTGCCAAACTCGCCTCGCGTCTTTCGCTTCTCGGTGCGGACGCCGTGCGCGAATGGTTACCGAGGTACGTCGCGGGAGAGTGCACGCTCGAGCCGCAAGATTCCGCGCTGGCATCGATGGCGCCGATGCTGGAGAAAGACCATGGTCGCATCGACTGGTCCAAACGCGCGACGCAGGTGCACGATCATGTCCGTGGCATGAATCCGTGGCCCGGCGCCTTCACCGTTTCGCGAGGACGCCTCGTGAAAGTCGGCGCAACGCGCGTCCTCCAGGGCGCGCGGCAAGGGGCGACCCCGGGAGAAGTGATCGTCGCGGACAAGTCTCGCGTCCTCGTGGCATGTGGCGAGGGCTGCAGTGAGCTCATGATCGTGCAGCCCGAGGGGAGGCGCGCCATGAGCGGCTCGGAATGGGCGATGGGGCGAGGGGTCGCCGAAGGCGACGTCTTGGGAGCCTGAATGATGCGGGGATCGCTCAACCCCAAAGGCCAAAACACCGGCCTCCACGCTCCGTGATGAGCGTGCACCAAACGATCAACCCGCCGCCGGCGACGGCAACGAGCGCCACGAGGACGATGACCACGCGCGCCAACCCGAACAAGCGCCTCAGCTGCGCAACCGTCTCCATCAAATGGTCGAGATCTCGCCCGCGTGTCCCCACCAGCGCAGACAATGATCGGCCAGCCGACGTCATCCACCAGCCCGTGACCAGGCACAACGCCGCCGCCACGGCAGTACCGATCGCGCTCGGAATGAACCCAGCGTAGAACGCGCCCGCGCAAAAGACGCAAGCCAGGCCGCCGAAGAGCATCGTACATGCGCCGACGAAGCTCATCGACGTGGCCAGCGCGCGGAAGCTCTCCTTGTGCGCATCGTCAAAGGCGTAGGTCACGTTCATGGCCGCCTCAGGCGGCGCGCGGGGGGCGCCCGGAGACGACGGACGCGGGGAACCGCTCATTGCATCCCCGACCTTACCGCGCGTTCGGCCGAATCGCGAAGCGCGTTCGCGTTCGACGGCAGTCTCATGCGCTTGCCGAGACTGGCGCCTCACGGCGAACCGCATCACCATCTCGTTTCCGTCGTGTCCACCACTCCGCTCGATCCTTTTCAAGCACCGGTCGCCCAATGGTTCCGCGATACGCTCGGCGAACCCACCCGGGCACAATCGCTTGGGTGGCCGTCGATCGCACGCGGTGAATCGACGCTCCTGCTCGCGCCGACCGGCTCGGGCAAGACACTGGCGGCGTTCCTCATCGCCATCGACCGATTGATACAAGAACCTCCTCGCGCCAAACGGGCGCGTACCCGCGTTCTGTACGTCTCGCCGCTCAAGGCGCTCGCGATCGACATCGAGCGCAACTTGCGGTCGCCGATCGAAGGTATCCAGGGCTACGCGGATCGCGTGGGGGCCGCTCTGCATGTCCCGACGATCGACGTGCGCACGGGTGATACGCCTGCGCGCGACCGCGCTCGGATGGCGCGCGCGCCGGCAGACATTCTGATCACGACGCCCGAATCCTTGTACTTGTTGCTGACTTCCGCGGCGCGGGAGACCCTCGCATCGGTCGAGACGCTCATCATCGATGAGATCCACGCGCTGGTTCCGACCAAGCGCGGGGCTCATTTGGCACTCTCGATCGAGCGCCTCGAGGCGCTGCGTCCGCGCGGGGCGCGGCCTGTGCAGCGCATCGGCCTCAGCGCCACCCAGCGGCCGCTCGACGAAGTGGCTCGGTTGCTCGGCGGATTCCAAGACGGAACGCCGCGTCCCGTCACCATCGTCGACGCCGGCGCGCGCAAGCACATGGAACTCCTGGTCGAAGCGGTCGCTCGGCCCGAAGGCGAAAACCGCAGTATCTGGCCAAGTGTGCACGCGCGGGTCGTCGAACTCGTGCGCGCGCACCGATCGACGCTCGTGTTCGTCAACAGCCGGCGACTCGCCGAACGCCTTGCGGCCGCGGCCAACGACATCGCCGGGGAGGAGATTGCCCTCGCGCATCACGGCTCGATCGCGCGTGAGAAACGGATGGCGATCGAGGAGCGCCTGAAGCGTGGTGAGGTACGCGCCATCGTGGCGACATCCTCGCTCGAGTTGGGGATCGACATGGGCGCGATCGATCTCGTCGTTCAAATCGAATCGCCGCCGAGCGTCGCTTCCGGCCTGCAGCGCGTCGGACGAGCGTGCCATGGCGTCGGTGGAGTCCCCCGCGGCGTGTTCTTGCCCAACCACCGGCACGACCTCGTCGCCTGTGCCACGGCCGTCGCGAGCATGCGGGCGGGCGAGGTGGACGAGACATTTTATCCTCGCAGGCCCCTCGACGTTTTGGCGCAGCAGATTGTGGCGATGGCGGCGATCGAGACCGTGCCGGTGGAGGACCTGTTCCACCTGGTCCAGCGCGCGGCGCCGTTTGCGGATCTTCCGCGCAGCGCGTTCGACGGGGTACTCGACATGCTCAGCGGTTCCTATCCTTCCGACGACTTTGCGGAGCTCCGGCCCCGCGTCACCTGGGACCGCTTGGCGGGCCGAATCGACGGTCGCGCAGGCTCGCATCGCCTCGCAGTCACGAGCGGTGGCACCATCCCCGATCGTGGTCTCTTCGGAGTCTTCACCGCACCGACCACCGAACACGAGGGGCGGCGCGTTGGCGAGCTCGACGAGGAAATGGTCTTCGAGCTGCGTGAACGGGAAGTCTTTCTGCTGGGTGCCTCTTCGTGGCGCGCTGAAAGGATCACCCCCGACCGCGTGATCGTCTCGCCGGCCGCGGGCGAACCAGGCAAGATGCCCTTCTGGCACGGGGACCGACCCGGGCGAGCGCGCGCCCTGGGTATACGCATCGGCGAGCTGGTTCGTCGAATCGCGGATGGGCGGGTGAGCGCGACCGAGCTTTGCAGCTTGCATGCGTTGGCGCCGCCGGCGGCCGAGGCCGTAATGGCATACGTGCGCGAACAGGTACAAGCGACCGGGGAAGTTCCGAGCGATCAGACCATCGTGGTCGAGCGTTTCATCGACGAGGTGGGAGATTGGCGCGTCGTGGTGATGTGCCCTTTCGGCACGCGCGTGTTGGGCCCGTGGGCGATCGCCGTGGCAGCACGGCTGCGGGAGACCTACGTGGATGTCGATCTGCACTACACCGACGACGGGATGGTATTTCGCATCCCGGCATGCGAGGCGCCTCCGCCGACGGACCTCTTCCTGCCGCGAGCGGACGCCGTCGAGATGATGGTGACCCGTGCGCTGGATGGCACCGCGCTGTTCGCCGCTCGCTTCCGCGAGTGCGCCTCGCGCGCTCTGCTTCTTCCTCGCCGCGATCCGAGTCGCCGTACTCCGCTCTGGGCCCAGCGCAAACGCGCTGGTGATCTGCTCGCGGTGGCTTCCAGGCACCCGGGCTTTCCGATCGTCCTCGAGACGTATCGCGAGTGTTTGCGTGATGCGTTCGATTTGCCCGGGCTGGTTGCCGTGCTGAGCGACGTCGAGTCTCGCCAGACGCGCGTCACGACCGTCGATAGCCGGCGGCCGTCGCCATTCGCCGCGAGTGTTCTCTTCGCCTTCGTCGCGGCGTTCATCTACGACGACGACGCGCCCGTCGCCGAGCGACGGGCGCAAGCGTTGACCATCGATCTGGACCGCCTCAATGAGCTCCTCGGCGATGCGGAGTTGCGGACGCTGCTCGACCGAGATTCCATCGAAGAGCATCAGGCGTCTCTTCAACGGCTCTCCCATCCAGCGACGAATCCCGACGCGGTGCACGACATGCTCATCGCCATCGGCGACCTTTCGCCCCAGGAGTTGCGTGCCCGCTCGTTGCATCCGCAAGGCGAGGCGTGGATCGGTGCGCTGGTAGACGCGCGACGCGCGGTGTTCCTACGCATCGCCGGCGAGGAGCGCTTCGCGGCCGTCGAGGACGCTGCCAAGCTGCGCGATGCGCTGGGCGCCAAACACCCGAGCGGACTGCCGGCCGCGCTCTTGAAGCCATCTCACGAACCACTTCGCGAGCTCGTTGCGCGTTTCGCGCGCACACACGGACCGTTCGTTGCCGCGGACGTGGCAAAGCGCTTCGGGATCGAGCAGGCGGTGGTGCAGCGAGCGGCGGCGGAGCTCGTGCGCGAGGGCCGAATCGTCGAGGGTGCATTTCTTCCGGGAGGCACGCAATCCGAGCTTTGCGGACGCGACGTTCTGACCGCGCTCCGGCGGAAGTCGCTCGCCAAGCTCCGTCGAACGATCGAGCCGGTCCCTCCCCCGGTCCTGGCGCGCCTGATCCCGGAGTGGCAAGGCATTGGCCGCAAACGACGGGGACGCGATGCACTTCGGACCGTCGTGGGCGAGCTGCAAGGGTACCCCCTGATCGCGTCGACGCTCGAGACCGAGATCCTACCGGCGCGCCTCGACCCATACCGGCCGTGGGACCTCGACGCGTTGTGCGCATCCGGGGAGGTCGTTTGGGCAGGTCTTGAACCTCTCGGAGCGAACGACGGTCGCCTCGCGCTCTATCCATCCGATCGCGAGGCATCGCTCGCCCGCCCGACGGTTCCCACGCAGGGCGCGATCGCGACGGCGATCCGCCTGGTGCTCGAGCGGCGGGGTGCCGTCTTCTTTACGGACATCGCGCGAGAGGTCGGGGGCTTCCCAAACGACGTGCTCGAAACGATATGGGAAATGGTTTGGGGCGGCGAAGTCACCAACGACACGCTCGAGCCACTCCGCGCGCGCGCCCGTCCATCGAAGTCGAGAACTCGGCCCGGGAGAGCCGACCCACGAACGCGACGCGGCGGCCTTGCGGGATCGGAGGGCCGGTGGTCGCTTCGCGCGGCACGTTGGGGCCAGCGGCCTAGCGAGACCGATCGACGAATGGCTCTCTCGCGCGCCTTGCTCGATCGGTACGGTATCGTCACGCGCGAGGCGGCGCATGCGGAGGGCATCGCCGGCGGTTTCGCGGCCGTGTACGACATCCTCAAGGCGCTCGAAGATCAAGGACGCGTTCGCCGCGGTTATTTCGTCGAAGGACGCGGTGGCGCACAGTTCGCCCTTCCCGGCGCGGACGAGCGCCTCCGTGCAATGCGCGCGACGCCAGGGATCGGTCAACCGCTCGTCCTCGCCGCGTCTGATCCAGCCAACGCGTGGGGTGCACTGCTCGAATGGCCCGCATCGGAGAGTGACGCGCGGCCGCAGCGAGCCGCCGGAGCGTTGGTAGTTCTTCTCGACGGTGCCCTGATCGGCTGGATGGGGCGGGGGGAACATCCGCTCATCACGTTCTTGCCAGCGGAAGCGCGAGCCCGGTCGGAGGCACTGGAAGCTCTCGCCACGGGTCTCGCAGCCCTCGTCGACGGCCAATCGCGATCCGTCCTGCTCATATCGAGCATCGATGGAATCGAGGCGACCCGCAGCCCACTGGCGGCTGCATTCGTTCGCTCCGGCTTCGTTTCGACAGCGCGTGGGCTATTCAAGCGGCGACCTGCAAGGGCGCAGCCGGAGCTTGCGACGCCGAGGAGTCCATGACTTGATGTGTCGTGGCCGATACCCCTGCGCTTCGTAACGGCCGCTTCGTGCTGCGGCAGCCCATCGGCGAGGGGGCTCAGGGGCGCACGTTCGACGGCGTGGATACGCGCGCTCCGGGCGGAGGCGAACGTGCGGTCGCCATCAAGAGATTCGACGTTCGCGGGGCCAAGTCGTGGAAAGACGTCGAGCTCGCAGAACGCGAGGCGCGCGTGTTGCAATCGCTCTCGCACCCGAAGCTGCCAGCCTACGTGGACCACTTCGAAGAGGACGGAGCGCTGTACCTCGTGATGGAAAAAATCGACGGCGAGAGCCTCGGCGCGTACCGAAGCCGCGCCGGGGCGTTGGGCGAGGCCGAGGTCTTGCGCCTGCTTCGCGATGCGTCCGAGGTGCTCGACTACCTGCACGGGCGAGTGCCGCCCGTGATCCACCGCGACCTGAAGCCCGGTAACGTGATCCGGCGACCGGATGGCTCGTTTGCGTTCGTCGATTTCGGTGCGGTTCGAGACAAGCTCCGCCACAAGGGCGGTTCCACCGTCGTCGGGACCTTCGGGTACATGGCCCCGGAGCAAATGCAGGGGCGGGCGCTTCCCGCATCCGACGTCTACGCGATCGGTGCGACCGCGCTTGCGATGCTCACCGACCACGAGCCGGAAGAGTTGCCTCACCGCGGGCTGGCGCTCGACGTCCGACAGGCGTTACGGCCGCACGCGGACTCGCGACGCGACAGCGGCGCGACCGACTCCGGCCCAAGTGCGCGACTCGTCGAGGCCCTCCAGAGGATGCTCGAGCCTGATCCGGATCGGAGAGCCTCTCGTATCGCCCCGCTGCTCGTGGGCCTGGATTCGCGCCGGACGGACGACCCCCGTGAACGAAAGGCCTGCACCGAACGATCTTCTCGACACTCTGCACGCCGCGCGCGCCGCGCAGCTCGCCGGGCTCAGCGCCGAGCGGGGCGCGTAGCCCAGTGGGAAGCGGTGCGCACCCGCCGAGTTCCATGGCCCGCACGGCTCGTCTTCATA
>JALYHX010000316.1 GCA_030776305.1 Myxococcota bacterium | reverse complement strand
GACCTAGTGTCTGCGGAGCTCGCGCCCGATGATCTCGATGGCGCGGGCGTGAAGACGGCTACCCCAAGACTTGGATAGACCTAGCGATGCCGCCGCCGCATCGAGCGTCTCGTCGCCGAAGTAGTGGCGCTCGATGAGGGTTCGTTCCCGATCGGGTAGCTTCGCGACGATCGCCCTCACCCGGGTCGAGAGCTCCAAATCTTGCACCAGCTTCTCCGGCGTCTCGTCGCAGCCCTCGACTTCTCTGTTCTCGCGCGGGGACGCGACCATCGTTCCCATGGCAATGGCCGTAGCGATTCCTGCCAGGTACGCGGTCAAGCGTGCGTCGGCTGCCTCCGGCGTCGTCGCGGGGCCGATGGCGTCCTCCTCGTCATATGTCGTCAGCATGCGGTCGCCAGCCTCCCAGGAACGAAGCTCGCGATACACGCGACGTGGCAAGCCTCCCCACTTTCGGACGCCGTCGATCATTGCGCCGCGTATGCGCACATTCGCCCAGCGTCGAAAAGGCACCCCGTGCGACTCGTCGAAGGTCCGCGCGGCCTGTAAGAGGCCTTCGCGACCGAACGAGCGCAAGTCGTCCAGCGTGACTGCGGCAGCAATACGCCGACCGAGCTGACGCGCGACGATATCGACGAGGTCGAGCTCCGCGTGAAAGCGGGCGAGCACCTCCGGTCCATCGCGCGGACCGGCTTGCGGGCGCGTCGGTTCCACGGGTTAGCCATACTGCGGGACGGGCTGGGAGGGCAGCAGAGAATATCCGGCGCGACCGCGGACGCCTTCCGATCAAACCTGATGGTTGTTAGAGTGAAGGATCTCGATGGGAGCCGAGTCCAATGACAAGCGCCCGGACGAGGGGTGGGAACGGGCTCCTTCTCAGCCCGCCCTCCCGGCAGCGGGGGCACTGAACGACGAGCACGTGCGTTCGGCGTGGCGGAGCTGGTTATCCGCCCTCGCCACGGATGCAGAGGCGGCGATCGCCGCGGCGCTCGCGTACGAATCGCTGCCCGGCGAGGGGAGGGACGCATGGTTGGACGCGCTCGACGCGGAAGCGGCAATCTTGCAAGTTCCCGCCGTCGCTCTGTACGCGCCGCTTCTTGCGGCGGAGTCGAACGGTGCAAGGCACGCTCGCATTCAATTGGCGCTTGCCGCGAACCCTGTTGCCCGCACGGACGGGCCGGTGGATGCTCGCGCGTTACGCGGGGTCGCTCGCGATGGGACGCACGCTTGCGTGCTGATTGGGCCGCTCTACTTGGACTTCGTTCAGGTTTTGACCTGCCGGTACACTCCGCGCGGCGGTTTCGTGACCGTGCGCCATGACCCCTTCCGTCACGCGGGCGACCTGCCGCCACTTCGGGACGTCGAGGGTGTCCCGGTCGAGCCGACTCCGCTGCGTGTCGTCGTCGAAGAGCTAGCCCACGCGGTTCTCGCTGACCGGCGCGAGAGGCGACAAACTCCCCCGGCGCTTGCTTCGTTCGCGCATCTGTTCGGGCCCCATCTTGATGACAGCGAAGATGACGAGTCACCGTAGCCTTGACAATGACGACGGACTCCAACGGAGATGCGGGACGTGTGCACGCTTTGTGAGGGTCGTCGAGACGATCGACGACGCCGCCGAGGTTCGGCGCACCGGCGAGTGCTTGCTCAGCGTGTGGCCGTCGCCGCTCTACGAGACGAGCACGTGCTCACAGTGGGTGCGCCGTGGGGCATTCCAAGTGCGAAACCCCGTGGTGGGACGCCCGAGCGGCCAGCCTCGCCTTCTGCGATCGTTGCCCGTAACCAAGGTTCCATTTACGCTGCCGAAGGATCTGCTCGACATGGATGCCGACGAGTTTCGCAGAGTGCTCTCCGAGGTCATTCGCGACGAGTTGGGCGTGGGCGAAATCGAGATTGCCGGCAAGTGGCAAGGGGGCGAGATGATTCTCAAGCCGGGAAAGGAAGGCTTGCAGGAGAAGCGGATGCCGCTCGAAGCGCTCTTCCGAAAAATTGTCATGATCCGCGACAAGCTGCGCGTCCTCGAGCAGCGCATCAACAGTCATCCCAAGCTTGGCGACGAGGACAAGATACAGCTGCAACAGTACGTGACCGGGTGCTACGGAACGCTGACGACGTTCAACGTGCTCTTCGCAGAACGTGAAAACCAATTCGTGGGGCAAAAAGGCGACCCGTAGCGCCGTCGACGACTCCGCGGCTGCGCGAGCGGTTGTCGTTGTTGCGCTCGCGGCGCTCACGTTTGCGTGTACGGCGGGGTCCAGCTTCGCCCCTGCGGAATCGCCCCCGGGCCTGGGCCAACTGGCTCGCGGGCCCGTCGATTTTGCGTTCGACTCACTCGACGCACGTCCGGTGAGCGGCCCGGCGACACGCGGCAAGCCGACCATCCTCTCGTTCGTGGCCACGAGTAGCCTTCCGGCGCAGGCGCAGGTCGATTTCCTGGTCGCAATGGCAAAGAACGACGGCGACCTCGTCAACTACGCGGTGGTGTCGCTGGATCGCGGCGACAATAGAGAGCTAGTCGAGATGTACAAGAGGGCATTGTCGATCCCGTTTCCGGTCGCAATGGCTGATGCGCAGACGCTTGCAGGCGCAGGCGCCTTCGGCGATTTGAGCGCCGTGCCGGTCACGGTCGTGCTCGATCGGCTCGGTCGCGTCGTGTCGCGTATCGATGGCCGCGTCGCAAAGAGCGCCGAATTGCGAGCCGCGATGCGAGGGCTATGAAGACGGACGCCGTTCCCGGACTCCCATCAGCTTCTCAGGAGCGGCCTTCGTCACTTTGGCGACGGTCGTATCGAGGTAGCTCGCCTATGACGCGACCAGACGCCGGAACCTTGGTGTGCCGCGAGCCCGTCCTTCCCGTAGGCCCGAAGCGTCTCCTGCCAGTGCGAGCGACCGCGGCGTCGGCATCGAATGGATCAGTGAACGTCGCCGATCAGCAGAGCAAACCCGCCCACGAGAACTTCTTCGGGAGACGCGCCCCCCTGACAGGCGACACCACGCTTGTCGATTGTGAATCCGTGATCCCCGAAGACGAAGAGCAGCGTACGTGGCGCGAGCGTCTCGACATGACGGACGATCGCCTCGGCCGCTGCATCCGCGATTTCCGGAAGTTCGCGCGCGACGTCACCGAGCGCCGCCTGCACGCGCGACTGTACAATGTCGAGCTTGTAGAGCTCTCGAGGCCCAACGCGCATCCTGCGGACGTGCTCGGCATTGCGCCCCCGTGCCGGCTGAGGATCGTCTTCGAGTGTCGCGGGGGCTCGCAGAGCCTCGAAGCCGCGTGCAATCGTTTCCAGCTGCCGAATCGTCGTCGTGGGAAGCGCGCTCCAGAGCAGCAGCTGGTCCGTGAGCGCCGCGCGCACGCCTAGCCTCGCGACCACCGCCGCCTCGATCAGTCGCGATACGTCCCATCGCATGGCATCGACGAGGAGGGGGCGCATCGTGCGTGCGCCATGGAGCCGTGCGATGCGTGAGGCCGCGTCGTGGACGTCAAGCACCATGCGCGGCCTCTTCGTGGTCGCAGCGAACGTTGGAAATGCGTCGGCATAGCCTGTCGCGAACGAATCGCTGAACTCGTCCCGCGCCCGGCATGCCCGCGGGTCGTCCAGCCCGCCAATGATGGCGTTCGACAGCGGTACGTATGCCTCGGCGAAGAGGTGCTCGAGGGTGGCAAGAGGTTGCGGGCCGCGGGCGGCCACGAGCTTCAGGGTCCACGTACGCCACGTATCATCGCCGCTCGATGTGGAGGTGGAGGTGGAGGTCGAAATCGCAGTCGTCGATGTCCAGTCGTTTGCAGGAATCAGCTGGCTCAGCGCCACCGGGTCTCCGTAGGCCGCCGTCTGTGCGTCGCGGTCATCGAGGAACAAGGTCAGCGGGCGATCCCGTGCGGCTCCTGCCAGAAAACGCAAGGTGGCGCAGTCACTCGGATGGAGGGTGCCACATATGCCTGCCGCCGCGCGAAGCGGACCGAGCACGACTGCGATTCCGGTCGCACCAACGCGCCGGGCACGGAAGAGTTGGTCACTCAGTGTCGCTTCTCGGTCGGGCAGACCGGTCACCTCTGCGCCCGTTGCACCTCGCGCGACGAGCGCCTGCTCAATCGTTTCGGAAATCACCTCGGCTAGGCGACCGCGCGCCGACGGTCCTATGCCTTCCAGTTCCGCTACGATTATGCCGGCTCGCTCGAGACGCACGCTCGCGGCGTCTCGCTCGTCCGTGCTCGCGAATCGAACGTCCCCGTGCGTCATCGGCACGTCGGGATGCGGTTCGGGGACGTTGTTTGAAAGTATCACGGGGGTGCCTCCGGCAAACGGATTTACTCGTGCGAATGAGAGCTCTGGCAAGCGGCCACGCCGACGACTTATGCGGGCTATCCTCGTACTTGATGTAGGCACGCCGTTTGATAGTTGGCCCAGTTTGTGGTGGTCGTTGACCGCGAGAAGACCGATGTTATGTTCGATTGGTTCCCTCTACCGGGTGCGTGATTGCCGGCATCACATGGATCCCGAACAACCACGAACCAGGGGGGCCATGATCGCTCGGTGAGCAAGCCGGGCCGTCCCGACCGGGGCGGATAGACTCGGAAGCCTAAAGCGCGGTCAACGCTCCCCACCTAGCCGTTGGCTAGGGGTTCATGCGTCCGACACACGACCCA
>JALYHX010000315.1 GCA_030776305.1 Myxococcota bacterium | reverse complement strand
GCGTGATGTCGAGACGCATCGCTCCGTCTCGGAGATGTGCGGCTCCGACGCAGAGATGCACCTCTCGGTCTCAGAGATGTGCGCCTCCGACGCGGATACGCGTCTCGACTGCACGGCAATACATCTCATGGGCGCAGAGCACCATTTGACTTGATGCTACCTCGACCGCGGTGCACTAGGCTCGCATTCGAAGACGTGCCCTCACTAACCAAGGCGCCCAAGGTTCCCGGCACGTATGCCGCCGCGGCGACGTCGGCCGCGGTCATCGCGCAGCAGGTGGCCGGAAAGGCCGTGCGGGACGCTCTCTTTCTCTCGACCTTTCACACGGCCTCCCTTCCGTACGTCATGGCTCTGGCAGCCGTGCTGTCGATTGGCTCGGCAGTTGGACTTGCCCAGCTGATTGCTCGGCGCTCGCCCGCGGTGATCTTGCCAGCCCTCTTCGCGTTGAACGCGCTTGGCCTGGGAGTCGAATGGTCCATCGGTATGGTGTCGCCACGGATCGCCGCAGTCGCTGTCTATCTGCACACGGCGCTCTTCGGGCCGGCCGTCCTGACGGCGTTCTGGTCGTTCATGAACGAGCGATTCGATCCCCACGCGGCCCGCCTGGCCGTAGCGCGAATCGGCAGCGGCGGAACGCTCGGCGGCGTGCTCGGCGGTCTTGCGGCATGGCGTGCGGCTCTCGTCATTTCGCTTCCGACGGCGGTCCTTTTGCTGGCCGTCGTGAATGCAGGCTGTGTGTTGGGCGTCTTGGTCGTCCGCCAGCGGACCGAGGCTCCGCCGGTCACGCGGCTGACCACCACCGAAGTGCACGCGGGGACCACCGCATCGTCCACCTTCGATGTGCTCCGAAAGACTCCTTTTTTGCGCGGTCTCGCCCTTCTCGTCGCGCTCGGCGCCGCGATATCGTCGCTCCTCGATTACATCTTCAGCGTGGAGGCGACGATCGCATTCGGGAAAGGACCGCCATTGCTCGCTTTTTTCTCCCTCTTCTGGCTTGCCGTGAGCGTTCTTTCTTTTCTTTTGCAGCTCACGCTGGGGCGGATCGCCATGGAGAAGCTCGGCGTCGTAACGAACGTCGCCATCCTCCCGGGGATCATCATCCTCGGTGGCGCCGCGGGAATCGCCGTCCCCGGCTTGACGAGCTCGGCGCTGCTTCGAGCGGCCGAGGCAGTACAGCGAAACACCATTTTTCGCTCAGCTTACGAGCTGCTCTACACCCCGTTGCCCGAGGAGAAAAAGCGCTCGACGAAGGCCGTCATCGACGTCGGATTCGATCGACTCGGAACGCTGCTCGGGAGCGGCGTGGCGCTGATCGTCCTACGCGTGCTGCCTCTGCATGGTCAGCTCCCTTTCTGTCTCGGGATCGTCATCTTCCTCGGCCTCGCGACGCTTCCGATCACGCGCGTGCTCCACACGGGGTACGTCGGCGCACTCGAGAAAGGGTTGCGCGAGGGCGCCAAGAAGCTCGACCAGCCGTTGCTCGACGACCATCGACCGTCGATTGCCTCCGAAGAGGGCCAGGTGCGCGACGAGCTCATCGAACGCGTCGAAGCGCTGCGCCCGGAGAAGTCATCGAAGCCGGATCGGGTGGCCGAGGCTCTGCGCAGTCCCGAGCCGCTTTTGTCGCGCGCTCGTGATCTTCTATCCAGCAACGACAAGCGAACGCAAAGCGCGCTCGAGGGCTGGACCGACGCGAGCATCCCGCTGGCCTCGTTCGCCGTCCTCTTTTTGGCGCACAAAACACTTCACCGCGAGGCGCAAAACGCCCTGCGCACGATCGCGTTGCGAGTCACCGGTCAGCTCGTGGATGCTCTCCTCGACCCGGAGATGGACTTCGTCGTCCGCAGAAGGATCCCTCGCGTTCTGGCCAGTTGTCCCACGCAACGCGCGGTAGACGGCCTCGTCCTCGGAATCAGCGACGAGCGCTTCGAGGTCCGTTACGAGTGCGGCCGCGCGCTTCTCAAGCTCACCGAAGCCAACTCGGAGGTCGTCATCTCGCGCGAAAAGGTGTTCGAAGCCATCCTGCGCGAGGCGGAGAAATGGTCTCCCGACGCGGCGACCGCCGGGGAGTTCGACGAGGACGTCGGCGGCGAATCGCTCGCATACGTGAGCGACTTTCTGGCGAAGGACCGCCTCAATCGCAGCGTCGAGCACGTCTTCACGATCCTGTCGGTCCTTCTCGAGCGCGAGCCGCTGCGGATGGCGTTCCGCGCCCTGCATCAGGAAGACCAGCGCCACCGCGGAACCGCGCTCGAGTACCTTCAGACGGTACTCCCCAGCGAGCTTCGCGCTGCCGTGTGGCCGATGCTGGGCGAACAAGGTCCGCTGCCCGAGCCTCGGCCGACGCAGCAGATCCTCGATGACCTGGCCCGAGCTACTGGCATCCTGCTCGCACGCAAATCGGCGTAGCCTATGGCATGGATCCATCGATGAAGAAACCGAAGGACTCGAAGAGCGACGAGAAGCTTACAGGCGGCGAGTTGCGGCGTGACGCGAAGGAACACGTCCGTGTCGAGAAGCGCTGGCAGGTCGTCGGCGAGGGACGACCGCCGAAGCCACCCAAGGACTACAAATATGTGGACGAGCTCGTCCGCTTGCAGTTCGAGCTTCTCAAGATGCAAGAGTCGGTACGGATGGAGGGCCTCAAGGTTGTCGTCCTCTTCGAGGGCCGCGATGCGGCGGGCAAGGGAGGGGTCATCAAGCGCATCGTCGAGAGTCTGAATCCGCGCTCGTGCCGCGTCGTCGCGCTCGCGACGCCGACCGAGCGAGAGCGTGGGCAATGGTACTTTCAGCGGTACGTAGAGCACCTTCCCGCGCGTGGCGAGATCGTTCTCTTCGACCGCAGCTGGTACAACCGCGCGGGGGTCGAGCGCGTCATGGGCTTCTGCACTGACGACGAGTACGAAGAGTTTCTCCGCGCGTGTCCGCTGTTCGAAGAGATGCTCGTCCGATCGGGCATCTATCTTCTGAAATATTGGTTTTCGGTCAGTGACGACGTGCAGGAACAGCGGTTTCTCGAGCGAATGAGCAATCCCATCAAGCGATGGAAGTTGAGCCCGATGGATGTCGAATCCCGCTCACGATGGGTCGAGTATTCCCGCGCAAAAGACGTCATGCTCGAGCACACGGACCTCAAGCGAACCCCCTGGCACATCGTGGATGCGGACGACAAGAAGAGTGCACGCCTCAATTGCATCGCTCACCTTCTTCGCCAGATCCCTTACAAAGATCTGCGCCCTACGCACCTGAAACTTCCGGAGCGGCAGCCTGACACAGGGTACAAGCGTCCAAAAAAATCCGCGCAGCGCTGGGTACCCGAGCGCTATTAGCCCCAATCGACAATAAACGGCGAGCAGAAGGGCGGCAGAGCGCTTGAAAGGGGGCGTGGCGCGGAGATTTTCGAACCGGAGCATCCTCACCCTCTGAGGATTCGATAAATCGAGCACGCGCCCTATTTCGAGGGCTATGGCGCTCTATGCCGTCGGCTTATTGTCGGATTGGGGTTGGGTGCGCTCGTCGACCACCTCCCAACGGACGTGGGCTTTGTTTGGGGGCCGCGCCTGCATGCTCGCCACGCTCGGTCGTTGTCAGGCGCAGATACCGCCACTCTCGAGCGTGACGGAGTACCCTTAGGGACGAAAGCGCATGCACGAGGTCGGACCCCGACATCGCTCTCACCGCCGGGTTCGCGGCGGGAGCAATTCTTACCGAACGCGCTAGCTTGACCCGTGGACGCCAAGAAGATCAGCATTTCGGTCGGCAAGAGGCAGCTCGAGGCAGCACGTAAGATCGCGCGCCGAGAGAGCCTCTCCCTGTCCGGCGTGTTCATGCGCGGCCTCGAGAAAGAGACTAACCCCAATCCGACAATAAGCCGACGGCACAAGAGCGCCATGCCCGCAACGAGAGCGCTTCCTCATCATGAGGGCCACACCGGCGCGAAAAGCTTCGTCTGCCACGACGCGGACGCGGCGTGCCCCCCGGTTCCGTAAGCACGAGTCTTGGACGGCCGCTGACCTGAATGGGGCGAAGCGTGACCCCCGCCTCGTAGTGTGAACGAGGATGATGTGTGTCGGCTTTTGCTCCCAGGTCTTGTCGCCCGCCGCGAGAATCAGGGTTTTCGAGTCCGGCGGGCAAGCGCGAGGCATTCAAGGGTCGCTGGGCCGGGACCGCGGTCCTCGCACAGTGAGGAATGCGTTCCACCATGGATGCACCACGGTGCCAACGCACGGAGGAGCGCGGGTCACCGTGGCTTGATCGTGGTCCCAACCGGTTGGCACCATGGTCCCAACGCGTTGGCACCATGGTCCTTCCATGGAGGGACCTCTTCCCCCACGCATGGAGGAGCGTTCCCCCGCGCCGTGGTACCCATGGGACACCGCATTGGCACCACGGTCCTATCGCGTGGGGGAAGTGGCCCCA
>JALYHX010000314.1 GCA_030776305.1 Myxococcota bacterium | reverse complement strand
GGTTCGCTCGCAGCACGACACGACGCGCGGGCTCATGTACCGCAAGAGTCTGGCGGAGGATCGCGGCATGTTGTTCGACCTCGGGACTCGCGATGATCACAAGTTCTGGATGCACAACACGTGCATTCCGCTCGACCTTCTCTATGCCGACGAGGATGGGTTCATCGTGGGGATCGTCGAAAACGCGCCGACCCTGAACGACGAAGCGCGCGGCGTCGGATGTCCGTCGCTTTTTGTCCTCGAGGTCAACGCTGGATGGGCGCGCCGACATGGCGTCAAGGCGGGTCAGGCGATGCGCATTCCCGCGGACGCTATGGCGAAGTAGACCCAGTCGACGTCCGAGCCGGACGATCGCCATGCGGCGGATACGGGCAGGGTCCCATCCTTATGCTCAGTGCGAAAAAACTCCCACGAGGATCCCTTCTGCAAGCACATGGTGGCTCATCGCGGCATCCACCACGTCGCGCGTCGCGTTTGTCGGCACGTCGATTGACGCGTTCAATGCGAATACTCGGAAGTGGAAGTGGTGCAGCTCCCGTTTCGGCGGACAGGGCCCCGCATAGCCCGGGCGGCTGAAATCGTTCAGCGCGACGCCGCCGCCCAGAGCCGCCGGATCCGCGCCCTCGGCAAGCGCGCGCACGCCGCCTGGCAGGTTGTAAGCGATCCAGTGCGTGAACGTCCCGGTGGGAGCGTCGGGATCGTCGGCGACGATCGCGAAACTCTGGGTTCCTGCCGGGGGCGCGCTGAACGTCAGCTGCGGCGACTTGTCCGCCCCATCGCAGGTGTAATCCACCGGAATGGCGCCATTCGAGGCAAACGAGCTGCTCGTCACCGTGAGCGAACCAAGCGAGGTTCCCGGCGCAGTCGATGGTTGCCCGCCCCCGGACTTGCAGCCAATGCATGCGGCAACCGCATAGAAAATGAGCGCCGGAAGGCTCCGCATCTTCATCGTCACGCCTCCTTCGCAGCTCGTCCTTCGCCGGTGTCGCATGTGCACTAATCGGGCTGATAAACGATCGTCTGAGACCCGTCGCGGAAATAGAACCTATCGAACGCCGCCTTGTCGAATGTCACGGCGCCGAAGAGATTGCAGGCAACGCTCCAAGCAGCGGCGGCCGTAAAGAAGCCGCGCATGGGGCGTGCACCGAGGGCGAGGAGCACGAAAAGGAGAACCGCATAGTCGATCGAGAACCGGTACCCGAATTGGCGCCATCCTGTGTTTTGGTAAAGGAGGTCCATCGCCGCACAAGGCAAGATCGAGATGGCGACGATCGCGTAAAGCCATTTGCGATCTGGTTCTCCCTCGAATCGCTTCGGCCAGAGCAGCCAGAAGTAAAGAGGTGTCGTGAACCAAAGCGCGAGGCCGTGCTCGTTGACCTTGAATGGCGCCCCGAAGAGCGCCTGCTCCCCCTTGGGTGGAAACCACGGAAGGCTCGTGAGCATGATGCCGAGATTCTTCGCGAGGAAATGATAGCTCATCACGCCACCCCACTTGATCATCCGCGCGCGCCAGGCCACGGCGAGGAGCTCATGATCGAAATAAATTGGGGTAGGCCGCGCGTAGCGGGTCCAATTCATCCAAGCAACGATCGCAAGCCCGATCGCCACGGGAACGGCAAAGAGGAGATACCTCTTCGCGAGGGATCGCGCGTCGATCCGGGCGAGCGTCTTTAGGATGCGCTGTCGCCACGGGCCGTCGGCGGGCAGCCCCCCCCGCGTCGACATGCGGAGCGCCTCAAGTGCGAAAATCAGCGTTGTTGCGAGCATGGTGGGTCGCGTGAGCCATGCGCAACCCATCATCACGCCGGCCAGAAGCGGCCTTTCGGCGTCGAGCGCGAACAGTAGGTAGAGCGCTTGTAGCGCCGCTGCGATCACGAGTGCGGCGAACCAGACCGTCCCCTC
Source organism: Myxococcota bacterium (assembly GCA_030776305.1). Lineage (GTDB taxonomy): Bacteria > Myxococcota_A > Polyangia > Polyangiales > Polyangiaceae > Palsa-1150. Next base: position 2,047 of record JALYHX010000314.1, on the reverse strand, counting down.
GACGGCCGTGAAGAAGTACACCGTGCCGAAAGCGAAGACCAGCGACAAGACGACATTTTGCAACTCCGTGCGCGGCGAGCGCGCCGTTCGGCGGAGCTTCTCCAGCACCAAGAAGAGAAACGCCGGCGCGAGTCCTGCGAGCCAGATCACAAACTGCCCGTCTCGGAAGTCCTCGGGCGTCCCCGAAAGCTTCACGAGGGGAAGCATGAGCGCCGCGGGAAATGGCGGAAAGCTGATGAATGTCTTGCCATTGTATTCGACGAAGTCGTTGTTCTGCGTGTACGGCGGCGGTCCGTGTGCGAGGTCCTGTCGTCCGTGCAGCCAGGCGTCGGCAAGAAGCGCGTAGTGGTTGAATGCAGTGTGACGCAAGAGCCGATCAGGCCCTGCAATGGCCGCGAACACGACCGTGCAGACGAGATAGACCAGCGCTGCGACCAGCGCGCGGCGTGTCCGCGACTCTGGGGGCGCCCAGCGGCGGAGCCAAGCGCCCTTTGCCGAACGCGTCGACGCGGACGCCTCGGGGCCGTCCGAGGTGGTCATCGGTGCGCACGGTATCATGTGGGCCTCAAGTCCGCGGCCGTGCGGCGGCGGTCCAATGATGCGTAACCGCGAATCTGATTTCGCGCACAAACGGCTGATCGTGCGCAGCCAGTTACGCACGAGGCTCCCGCCTCGTCAAATTTGGCGGGACTAAATGCGCACCAATCGATGGCACGTGGATTGTAGTAGGCGCGCAACGGCGCCGCGACCGTCGAGAGTTCGCGATCGACAGAAAACGCGCGGAAACCATCCATGGCCCTACCTTTCGGCGAAACCCCGGGCGCCCGCGATCCTCGCGCGCTCGCCATTTTGGCGAAGACGATCTACCGCGAGCTCCGTGACAGTGGCTTCGAAGCGCGTGATGTCATCGCTCTCGCGAGTGAGCTCCTCGGACAGGTGACGACCGAAGTGAAGTCGGCGGCGCCTGCGCCTGGCAAGTCGCTACGGGAGTAGCGACCGACGACCTGGTGGCTTGGAGACGGCGCCGACGCAGTGGTTGACACCATGCGCGCGGTCCTTCGACAATCGCCTCGGGGCGTCGGCATCCCGCGCACCGGCAATGTTCACGATCGTCATCAGCGAAAAGGGCGGAGCGGAGCGTCGGGAGACCTTCGAGAAGAACGAAATCAACGTTGGTCGCGTCCAAGGCAACGACCTGCTCTTGCCCAAGGGCAACGTCTCGAAACACCATGCGCGCCTGCTCTATCGCGATGGCCGATTCATCGTCACCGATCTGAAGAGCACCAACGGTACTTACGTCAACGGCCGCAAGATTTCCCAGGCCACGATCGTCCGCGAGGGCGACAAGATTTACGTCGGCGACTTCGTGCTCCGCGTCGAGACGTTGCAGAAGATCGCTGCGCAGTCTGAGGACGACGGGCCGCCTCGCGCAAGCTCCTCGTCGCGTGACGGCGCGCAGGGGGGCCCTGCCATGGCTGCCGCGCGGCCACCATTGCCACCGCCGCTTCCCGCCGGCGTAGCCCATCATTCGGGACCCGCGGCGGGGGGCGTGGCGATGATTGCGCCGCCCATCTCTTCATCGGCCCCCCGATTGTCGGAACCCGGTGTCAGCCACTACCCGCTCGAACGCGATCCCGACGACAGCGAGAGCTCTCCGGACCTTCCAGCGGGACGTGCGCCGAAGTCGCAGTCACCGTTGCGCCTGTCTGAGCAGCCGGGTTCCCGGACCGGCGTCAGCACCATGTCGGCTGGTGGCGAGCGTGCCGGCTCTATGCGCGATGCATCGCCGCCGAGCGGCGCGCCCGCCCGCGTGGGGCGTTCGGTGCCGCCCCCACGCCCGGCTCCCCGTGAGACGCCACAGCAAGCGGCGCATCGACTCGCTCTCATTACACTGGTCGATCGCGTGGGCGATGTCCTCGACCTCGCGCCGCTGGATCAATCGCCATGGGTTGCGATCGAGCTGTCGCAAGCGATCGACCGCGCCCTGCGAGAGCAGGCGACGGCGATGCGCGACGAGGGTGAGGCGCCTGACGGGATCGATCTGGAC
>JALYHX010000313.1 GCA_030776305.1 Myxococcota bacterium | reverse complement strand
TTTTGGCCGCCGGGCGCGCCGCCGCTCGTCGCCAGCGGCAGCGGGCCCACGCTGGCCGACTCCGTTGTACGCGCCGCAGAGGCGCTCCGACCCCAGATCGCCAACCCGGAGAGCGGGCGCCTCGAGATCGACGTGCCGACGGCCTTCGAGGGCGCCTCGCTGGACGGGCTCGGCACCGCCGCCCCGGCGACGGTCGGTTTCGAGGGGGTGCTCATCGCGCGCGACGACGGCCGGACGGGGTGCGTCCTTCCGGGGGAGGTCGTTCTGCGGCATCTGTTTCGTGCCGGGAGCCCGGCGGTCTTCGACGGCGCCCGCATCGCGTCGATCGTGGCCCGCCGGGCGGGAGTGCCGGAGAGCGAGGCCGCAGCGATGCGGGCCTACAGGTTCCGTGCGGAGGCGCACGTCGAGTCGTCCCGGCACGACGCCGCCCTATCGCTCGTGAGGGGTATGGTCGCAGCACCTGCGGAGGCCTCGCCGGAGCGGCTCCTCTCCGCCGTGCAGAAGGGAGCGGACTACCTCGCTCGCGTCCTCGGCGGCGACGGCCGATACATTTACCTGTACCACCCGGACGACGATCGAAACGACCCGTCCTATGGTTGGCTCCGCCACGCGGGCACGACGTACGCCCTCTTCGAGGCGTACGAGGAGCTCGGTTCGGCGAGCTACCTCGAGAAGGGCGAGCTCGCGCTTCGCTTTCTCGCTTCCCACCTGACCGAGCATTTGCCCAGCCAAGGAAAGTACGTGCTCGATACGAACGACGAAGAAGAGCAAGGCGTGGGTGGGGCTGGGCTCGCGCTCCTCGCCTTCTCCAAGCACGCTGCCATCACGGGCAAACGCACGCATCTCGAGACGATGCGCGCCCTCGCTCGGTACATCCTCCGCCGGCAGTACGAAGACGGCCACTTTCGGTCGAATGCCGACGTGGAGCGCGAAACCGGCAAGAAGATGAAACGAGAGCCCGTCTACTACACGGGCGAGGCCGTTCTCGGCTTGATCCGGCTCTTCGCGATCGATCCCCAGCCCGCCTACCTCGAAGCGGCCCGCCAAGGGGGCAACTGGGTCGTCCGCGTGCGCGACGCGTCGGTCTCCGAGGACAACCAAGAGCACGACCATTGGATGGCGTACGCGCTCAACGAGCTCTACCGCACGACGCGCGACGACTCCTACCTGAACCATGCGTACAAGATCGCGCGGGCGATTCAGAAGAAGCAGCACGGCGCCGACGCCGTTGCGCCGGATCTCGTCGGGACATTTTACGAGGGACAGAGCACTCCGGCGGCCACCCGGCTCGAAGCGTACGACGCGGACATCGTGCTCGCGCGCTTTGCAGGCCAGCCAGAAGAATGGCTCCTCGCGCCCGCCAAGCGCGTGGCGTGCGCCATCCTCGGCCAGCAGTTCGACGCCGAAAACGACTATTGGCTCAAGAACCCGCGCAAAGCCGAGGGTGGCGTGCGCGAGAGCCCGGTCGTGGACGACGTGCGCATCGACTACGTGCAACACGCGGTGAGCGCCTGGCTCCATCTGGCGCGCATCCTCCGCGACCCGGCATATGGCAAAACGGGGGTCCCTTGCCAGGACGCCGTTCGCGTTCCCTGACGTTCACGGCGTTGCGCTCCCTCCCATTCGCAATCGCTGTGAGGGGACCGGCAATCGCTGTGAGACGGTTCGCAATCGCAGTGAGGCAGCTTCCTTCGAATGCGAGGGGGCTCACATTGAATGCGAGGCAGCTTCCTTCGAATGCGAGGGGGCTCACATTGAATGCGAGGGGGCTCACGTCGAATGCGAGGCGGCTCACTTCGAGAGCCGGGGGCCGCACTCTGGCTGCAAAACGGCTCACACCGGTGGCGAAGGTCCCCTCTTTCGCAGCGCGGGGGTTGTCATCCGGCGGGAACGCCGTTGCATCCGGCGTGGAGGCGATGGTGTTCGCCGCGAAGGCTCTCGCATCGGCGGCGCGTCGGCTTGCAGCGGAAGCGGACGGCGTCACCTCCAATGCCAAGCGCCGGCCGACGGATGGCAGGCGCGCCGACGTGGCGGAGACGCCAGCGCAAATCCGCTCGGGCATTCGCCACTTACGCCCTGAAGCGCACGACCAGCGGGGCGTGGTCCGAGTCGAGGGTGAGTCTCTCGGCGCGCCCCTCCTCGAGCGGCGGGTGTTCTCGGAGCTCTCCATTGAAGAACGTGGCGCTCTCCAGTCGCGCGTGGAGGTCGCACGTGCTCAGCACATGATCGATCTGGACACGATCGCCCCCATGGAGGGTGCTGTAGCGCAACGCCGGCGCCACTCCCGTCGTGCAGTCCATGAGTTGCCCGGGACCCTCGGCGCGCAGCGTCCGAAGGGCAAGCGAATCGGGAAGGTCATTGAGGTCGCCAACGACGGCAACGCGTGCCCCTGCGTCGCGGGCCAGGACCTCGTCCACCCGGTCGCGCACGAACAGCGCCTCGGCGACACGCCACACGGAGCTGCGAACCGCGCCCTCTGCCCGCTCGCGTGGCGTTTTGGCCGGGAGTTCGACGTCCGCCTCCGCGGGTGCCGCGGCGCTCGGCGCGCGCCGCAAGGGGACTGGCCGCGACGATTTGAAATGCGCCACGAAGACCGCCACCGGCCCGATGCCCGAGGCATCCAC
>JALYHX010000312.1 GCA_030776305.1 Myxococcota bacterium | reverse complement strand
CCCGTCCCGCGCCACACGAGCGTCAAGGAGAGCGTTTTTCCGTTCGCAAAGTTTCCTGGAGCCGACACGATCCTCGGTCCGGAAATGCGTTCGACCGGCGAAGTGATGGGGATCGCCGAAACGTTCGCGCGCGCTTTCGGCAAGGCGATGCTGGCGAGCGGGATCGATTTGCCCCTGCCCGTGGCTGGAAGCACTCGCCGCCGGGCGTTCATCAGCGTGAAGGACGAGGACAAGCCAGCTGCAATCCACATCGCCCGGCGCTTGCGCGCGCTCGGCTTCGAGATCCTCGCGACCCGCGGGACGGCCATGGCATTGACGCGCGCACGGGTGCCGGTCGAAGTGGTCAAGAAAGTCAACGAGGGCCCCCCACACGTCGTCGATGCCATTCGGAGCGGAACGATTGCGATCACCGTCAATACGACGATGGGGGCGAAAGAGGTGCACGACAGCTTTGCGCTGCGCAGGCAGACGCTTCTCGAGAACATCCCGTACTTCACCACGATCGCGGCTGCACTCGCCGCGTGCGACGCCATCGAGGCGGCTGCCGGAGACCCCAACCCTCGCGTTCGTTCGTTGCAAGAATGGGCCGCGGGATAGTGTACCGCCGTCGAGCTAGCACGAAGTCAAATGGTCGGCGGTGCGCTAGCGAATTCGCGGGAGCGAATTCGGGGTTTGGGCGCAGCCCAAGGGAAAACGAGTGCACCGCCCGCTCGCGCAGCGAGCGCAATCGCCCCAGGCGATTGACCTTATCTCGATAGCGGTGCGTTAGAGGCACCATCGCGTCTCAAAGCCGCGCGGCGGCCCACCCGCACCGCCGCTGCGGTACGCTTCACGGCGCCATGCGTCCGCCGAAGTATCCCCTCGAACCACTTGTCGAACTCCGTGACAAGAAGGTCGACGAGGCCGTTGGCAACCTGGCCGCGAGGGCACGCGAGCGCGACGCCGCGAAGCTCCGTCGAGACGCCGTCGAGCAGAAGCGCGAAGCGCATGAGTCGGCCGCGGAGCAGGTGCGCGCCGCGGAGGCGAAGGCCCTCGCGCGGGGCGAGCTGCGTGTGCTGGACCTGGGCCACGCCGATGCTTGGGAGAGTCGCGTCGCCGCCGAGCAGCAGACGTTGGCCTCCGACGTAGAGAACGCGCACGCCGAGGAAGAGCGCGCCCGAGCCGCAGAAGAAGCGGCGCGTGGTGATCTTGCATCACGCAGCGCAGATGCGCACGTCGTGGCCGAGGATCGAACCCGATGGCGCGATGCTCTGCGAAGGCGCGCGGATTCGAAAGAGGAGGAAGCGTCGTCCGAGGCGCGGCGCCCTTCCAAGTCATGACGCCGGATCGCAGACCGGCGGGCCTCCACGGATTCGCTCGGAGACGCGCGAGGCTGCTCGCGCCGTTGCTGGTCATTGGGGTGTGCACCTGTCGGGGTGGTCACGGCTCCGAAGAACGCCCGCGCGCGGAGCCCGCGGCCGCTCCGAGCGTGCGCCTGCTGATTGCGCCTGGCGTTGGTGGCGAGCCAAAAGACGATCCCAGGTACGTCGGCATGCCCAAGCTGAACGTCGTCCTCGCCGACCCTCGGCTCGCCAACGCCCGCGATCACGAGCAGGCGCACGATTGGGCGGGGGCCGCGCGCCTGCTTGATGCAACCAGGATGACGCTGGCCTTGGACGACGCCCGGGCGTGCGCATGGGCGTATGTCTCCGGTCGGCTTCACCTCGCAGCGGGAGAATGGGGCGAGGCGGCAGCTCTGTTCGATCGTGCTTCGTCTCCCGTAACCGATTCAAGCAGCTCGTGCCCGCTCGCGCGGTACGCGGCGCTCCATCAGGCACAAGCGCTCGTGCGTCTCGGTCGATACGACGACGCAATCGCGCGCGCGCGCGTTGCGGGCGATGACATCGCCGCGAATGACGAGGTGGAGCTCGTTCTCGCCGATGCGCATGTGGGCAAGGGCAACCGGATTTCCGCTGTCCCGATCTGGCGAGCGCTCCTCGCGACGAGCCCGCGAGGACTGCGCTGGGCGGACAGCGCGATCCAGCTCGCGACGGCACTGAACGATGGAGTCGACGGCTCCCCCGAGTTGCACGCACGAGAGGCATTCGACCTCGCGACGCGAGTCGTCGTCGAGGCTCCGGCGGCGGCAGAGAGGATCGATGTGGCCGGACTCCGAAGCCGGGCATCGTCGCTTCTCGGCCGCGGCGTCCAACCACAACTCAGCCTGGAGGAGCGCGCGCAACAGGCACAGGCCTGGCTCGAATCGGCGAAACCGAAGCGCGCGATCGACCTGGCCGAGGCGCTGCTCAAGGCCATTCCCCGGGGGGGGAAAGACCACCGCGAGGCGGGGTGCAGAGCAGCGATGGTACGCGCGCAGGCAAAACCACGCGGCAATGCGGACGACGCCGCGGATGCGTGGGGGTCGGCGATCGCGCGATGCGAAGGGGAAGAAGCGCTCGTCACTGCACTCTACTCGGGCGGGAAGGCCAGCGCGTCGGCCCATCGCCCTGCGGAGGCGCTCGAGCGCTTCGCCAAAGTCGAGAAGCTGTTCCCAATGCATCGCCTCGCCGACGACGCGTGCTTTCGGGGCGCTCTTGTCATTTGTGACCAGGGAGACGAACCCCGCGGTCTGGCGATGCTCGCATCCTTGCCCGACAACTATCCGGACGGGGACATGGGCGGCGAGGCCCTCTTCCGTGTCGCTCTGGCGCGGCTGGGCAGACAGGACTTCGATGGCGCGCGCGAGGCGCTGGATAGGCTCCTCTCGGCCGGTCTGGACGGCGGGAGAAGCTCGCCGGGACGCGGGGCGTACTTTCGCGCGCGCGTCTCGCAGCTCTCGGGCGACGTGGACGACGCGCAGAGGCGCTACGCGGCGATCATCAGCGAGCAGCCGCTCGGGTACTACATGCTGCTCGCGCATGCGCGCCTCCGGGAGATGAGCGAAGATGTCGCTCGGTCGACGATCGAAGCGGGCGTGGCGCGCGAACCTTCCGGTCCGTTTCTTACCCGCGAGCATCCGGAGATTGCGTCGCCGGGGTTCGAGCGCTTCGAGAGGCTGCTCGAGGT
>JALYHX010000311.1 GCA_030776305.1 Myxococcota bacterium | reverse complement strand
GCCCCGGCCGCCTCGAGTGCGACGATCGCGCGGTCTTCGTCTTTGGCATCGTCCAGCCAGATGCACCCCGCTTCGTGCCAGGCCTTGACCTGGTTTTCGCGCGCGACGCTGCTGCGGGCGAGGGCTTCGCAGGCCTCGGCCGCAGCGCAGAGGTCACCGGCGCGCCTGCGCACGTCGATGAGGTGGGTCCAAGCGACGACATCGCCTGGGTCCTCCACGCTCGCACGCTCGAGAAGTGAGCCAGCCTCCTCGAGACGTCCAAGGCGCAACGCAGCCTCGGCTGCGCGAACCAGAAGTGTCGCCGTCTCGGCAGGCCGCGACCCGCGATCGACGAGCCGGAGCGCTGATGTGAGGAGCAGTGCGTCATCGCCGGGTGCGCGTGCATGAGTTTGCAGCATGCGCAATGACCACAGCGAGGTCTCCGATTCCGCCGCCGCGAACTCCACGACGTCCTTCGTCGCACCCCAATTGGCATCGGCGCCGCGCAGGCGGAGGCGCGCAGCAAGCTCGGCGTGGGCGGTGCCCTCGCCCGGTCCAGTACCCCGAAGGACTGCGGCGATTGCGGTTGCAATCGGTTCCAGCTCGTCGTCGAGGCCCTCCCCGATGAGGTGATGTTCGACGTAGCGCAGGCTGGGCTCGTGCTTGGGAAGCTCTTCGAGGATCACGCGGTACCAGCGCAGCGCGGCAGCGGGATCCTGTCGCGCGCTGCGATCGAGGGTCGCGAGTCGTTCGTACGCCTCGCACCGCGCTCGCGCGTCGTCGGCCCCTTTGACCTTCGAGAGCAGCTCCTCGGATAGGCGCTCGACCCGCCGAGAACGCAGCTCCGAGCGCTCGCGGGCGACACCGCCGAGCGATGTCTCGTCGGCACCCGCCAACTCGGCGCAACGCAGCGCCGCCTCCTCGTCCCCTGCGCGCGCATACTCGTGCGCCGCTTCGAGCAGAAGCAGCGCGCGCCCGTCGCCAGTCGCACCCGATGCCTGCTCCTCACGCCAGGCTGCACGGGCCTCCGACGACTCGGAGCCCATTCGCTCGTAAAGCTCGCGCAGGGCCGTGTCGTGGGGTCGGACGCGGTGGGCCTCTTGAAGTCGCTCGCCGGCGAGGAGAGGTTCGCGATCGGCGACGAGCAGTGCTTCGCGCACGGCGTCGAGCGCCGAATCGACCGCATCGGACGAACTCGCCCGTCGTTCACGCACCCAACGCAGAACTTCATCGATGTCGCCTGCGCGTCGCGCGATGCGTTCGGCGAGAAACGAGGCGATGGGAAGCGCGGGGGCGGCCGCGTGTGCTTGCTCGAGCATGCGGGCGCGCGTCGGCTCGGGCAGGACCCCTTCTCCTCGCGCGGCTGCTTCGATCCAAGCAACGGCGGACGGGAAGCCACCGCCGAGGCGGTCAGCCAGATCGTTCATCTCCGCCACGAGGTCGACCTGTTCGAGCGAAGCGATGGCACGAAGTGAGGCTTCGTTCGTTGGATAGGCCGTTCGGACAGCCTTGAAGGCTTGGAGAGCCAGGCTTTGCTCGCTCGCGTGTTCCGCAACGAGCGCAGCCGCGAGCCGCGCCATGACGTCGTTTTCGTCCGAACCTGCCCCCCATGCCTCCAGGGCGGCGCACACGTCGGACATCCTACCGGCGCGCATGGCCATCTCCAGGGCGATGCCGCGCACCCCGGCAGGCGGTGCGCCCGCCGATGTCATGTGGTCTTCTTGCTCCGACGCGTGGTCGACCTCGATCTCAGCGAGCGCAGACTCGATGTCTACCTGCGGGCTCGAGGCCGCGAGAAGACGAGCAAGGCGCACGACCGCGCGCGCATTTGGGGAGCCGGCCGTACGCTGGGCGCGTGCCTGCACGTGCGCGTCGCGGTCGCCGTCGGCCGGCGTCGCGAGCGACGTCAGCGCGGCAGCAAGCGGAACCATGCCAGGAGTCGACGCAGTCGCATCGAGATGCGGGTCGATGGCGGAGAGTGGTAGACCGCCTAGCACAGCGAGCGTCACGCGCTCGGCCGACGTGACGGAACCTCCGCTGGCCAGGCCTTCCGCCAACTGCTCCTTGTCTCCAAGTTCGAGGGCGCGTGCAAGGAGAGCGCGCCGCGCTTCGTCATCCCCGCGTTCGGCCAATTCGCGCAACCAGCGGGCCGCATCGACGCGGCGGGTCGAATGCGTTGTCCCGAGCGATGCCGCGAGCCAAAGAGCCGCAGGAGCGATCTCCGGCAGTCTTGCAAGCTCCGCGATCAAAGGGGCCGCCTCGGCGACATGCCCTCCATCCACTGACTGCCGTGCGAGCAGGAGCACTTCGGTCGGCGATGGGTCGCGCGCGGACGCCGCGGTATCGCGACGGACGGACCGTAGGCGCAGGCACGTGTCGAGCCCCTCGGCGATGGGGGCAAGCCCCGGCGCGTCCGGAAGCCGGAATGTGGCCTCTTGTTTATCGTTGCGCGCAAGGCCCGCCGCGAGTCGGGCCACGATCGCGCGGGCGTCTCCTCCCGCGACCTCTGCCGCTCTGTCGATCCATCGTGCTGCCATCTCCTGCTGACCAGTCGCTCGCAATGCGGTGGCCGCGAGAAGCGCGGCGTGAATCTGCGCCGCTGGAACCTCAGTCATCTCGATCTCGGCTTCGAGCGCCTCGACGTAGTCGTTGCAGTCGGACGTTGAATACGTCATTAACGCGCGGGCTTGCTGGTGCGCGAACGCAAGGGACGGCGCCGCATTGCGCGCGTCCGCGGCAAGCTCTTGCGCCCGCTCGCGCTCCCCGATCGTCGCGCAAATTTCGCTGCAGGCAAGAAGCCCACGGGCCCGGGCGACATCGTCATCCAACGCCCGCGTCTCTTGCTCGAGCCACGCAGCTCGCGCTTCGAGCGCCTCACGCGTCGAAGCGGACAGCCATTCGCTGGCCGGCTTCTCGTTCGACCAGCTGCGCGGGTCCGGCAGGGGCGTGCTGATCTTCGTCGACGACTGCGCCGGCGGAGGGCCTTCACCGGTCAGCTCCGAGAGGAGCGACTTGCGGGTGTACGCCAGGCCGGCCTCTTTGCTGACGACTGTCACTTCGTTCGGATCGTACTGTCGGACCCTCGGAACGAGCAGGACCGCGTGCGGCGCTCGTGCCGGCTCGGCCTCCGCGGCCATCACGTCCTTAGCCTCTTCCGCTTGCTCGATCTCCTCGAGGAGCGAGGCGCTCTCGATCTCGTCGTCGTCGGATTGCGTTGAGAGCGGCGGAACGAACGCAGACCCCGCAGGAGTCGTGGCGGCACCCTCGCCCTCGCCGTGGCTATGTAGCAG
>JALYHX010000310.1 GCA_030776305.1 Myxococcota bacterium | reverse complement strand
ACGGAGCGAGTCGATCCAGGCGGGATACAGGTCCTCGAAGGTCCGCCCCGTCGCTCTGCGCACCGACCGATTGATGCCGTATGGGATGATCTGTCGGCTGTAGTCGTCGATCATCGTTCGGATGGCCTGCTCGCCATACGTCTCCGCGATCCATTTCATGAAAAACGAACCGTACAGGTACCAAATGTTCCCGCCCGGCCAGCGGCGCGGAGTGTTCGAGAAAACGTCGAGTGGCGCGACGTTGTCCTCGAGAATGTCAGCGCGCATATACATGTTCCAAGCCGACGACCGGAGTCGACCGCCGCTCGTCCGCGCACTCTCCTCGAAGACCGCGAGTCCCTCGAGCATCCAGCGCGGCTCGAGCTGATTTGGCGCGTACACTTTGCCGAGGATGCGATTGATGATCGCCGGAACTCCTGTGATGTGGTCCGTGTGAAGAATGTGCGTATATTCGTGGGTAAAGAGCTCGAGATACCAGTCGTCGACGTCGCCGAGCGGCGACATGTCATCGGGCGCGGTAGCATTCAAGAGGATCGTGTTGTACGGGATCGCGGCGGAGAGACCGTTGGCCCCGTCCGTCTGATCGGCGAGGAGCACTTCCGTCCTTTCACTCGCCGTCCAGCCAACCGCGGGCGAGAGCCGCCCGTAGATTCCCTCGACGAGTGTCGCAATATGAGCGGCAATCTCGTCCTCGGTCGAATAGTACGTAACGCGGAAATGTGGCGTCTCGATGGTCTTCCACGAAAGCTTCGGGTCGTTCGCCGCACGGGAGGTGCGGACCACCGCGAGGAGCGCGGCGAGGGCGACCGCAAGAGCGAAACCGAAGCGGCGCACGCTGCGGGGAGTCTAGAGCACTCGACAGGTTGACGGACCGAGGATTTGCCGCGAGTTCCAAAGGAGCGCAAGGCGCGACGACGAGAACTTCCGGAGATAATTCGAGGAGGAGCAACGCAGCGATTCGAAGGAAATCGTGGCAAAGCCGACGGGAATCAACCTGTTCGGTGCTCTAACCGTCGCCGTTCACAGATCATCGTGGAACATCGGCTCGCGGTTGCGCACGTAGCGGTACACGAGTTGACGCGCCTCCGACGTAATCTCTGTAAATTGCGCTCCAAAACCTGGTGGCGCATCGCTCCCCGCATCGCTTGCTTCACGACGCCAGCGCACGACGGCGTTCGCCTCGAATTCATACCCGCCGGGCAGCGACACCTTGAGCCGAACGGGCTGTCCCAACTTTGGAAGCTTGTACGTCGAGACGAAGAGACCCCCATGATCGACGATGTCGTTGCCAGACAGCCCCTTGTAGAAGTTGCTCGCACTGTGTGCACCCAGCTCCGCGACCACGACCTGCCCATCGCCGACACGAAAGGCGGGTTGGGGCGAAGCAGCCGGCGGCGGCGGGGCAGCGGCTACCGCGCGTGTCGGCGCCGCGCGTGGCTGCTCCGCCGATTGAGCGACCGCTGACGGTGCCCTGGGGGCCTGCTGTTGCGTATTCATGGGCCTGGCCGGCGCGGGTGCCGCCGCACCCGATTGCGCCGCGCGGCTCAGCGCGTGCACGGACCCCAACGCAGCGGCGACCGCCTCCGCCGCGGTCAGGACTGCCTGGTGACTTGCAGGCTGTGCTTGGAGCTGCGAAAGCGCATGTTGCAGGTTCGTGAGCGCGAACTGGGCATTTGGGCCCGCTTGTGCTCCGGCTGAATGTTCGATCTGGTGTAGAGCCCCCATCGCCTGCGCAATCGGGGCTGCCAGCTCGAGCATCTGCGGTGGAACGTTCGGTTCGCCTTGTAGCGCATTGAGCCCACGAGCAAGCGACTCGCGTGCCGTTCGAGCAAGCGTCACGACGTCGGACACGTTTGCGTCTCCTTATTCGATGCCATCGAATCGTACCGCGCCTCCGCACGCAATAGAAAGCGTGCGCGTGGCGTCGATGAGCGAAGCCAGGGCGCTCGCGGACAGGAGAACGTCGTTCTCGCTTCGCCCCGCAAGGAGTTCGACGGCGGCGTCACCCGTGCGGACGACCGCAACCCGATCCCGCCGGACCGACGCTTCACCGGGCAGCAGCGCACGCGGAAAATCTCGCGTTGGCGAGACGCGTACGAGCGTGACGAAATGATTGCCGATTTCGGTCCACGCGCCCGGCCAAGGGGCGGCGGCGCGAACTCTCCGCTCGATTCTTGTTGCCGGCCAGGCCCACCGGATGGCCAGCTCGTCATCGGTCGGTTCTGGAGCCAGTGTCGCTTCACGGGCGTGCTGCGGCCGAGGCGTCGGGGGA
>JALYHX010000309.1 GCA_030776305.1 Myxococcota bacterium | reverse complement strand
GACTGGGCGCGACCCCATCATTTACACGAGCGCAGGGTTGTACCAGGTGATGACGTCGGCGTTCGCGCGATACTCTCTATGGGTCGCCAATTGGACCACGGGCTGTCCGACGATGCCGATGGGGTGGTCCACATGGAAGTTCTGGCAGTACTCCGACATGGGTTCGGTCGTCGGGATTGCGGTACCGGTAGATCTCGATGAGTTCGACGGAACATTGTCAACTCTCACGTCCTTCGCGACTACTGGCGCGGACGCCGGAAGCGTGGACGCGGCAAGCATCGAGGGCGGCAGTCGCAGCGATGCCGTCGATGCGGCCGGCAAAATAGGCCTGGCCGAAGCGAGCGACCATGCAACTGGCACGACGCCAGACGCCGCATCGAACGACGCGGCTGACACCCCCGCCTCGACGATCTTCGACGCGGGGGCGACGATGGGGGGCGGCCACGTCGACGCATCGCCGTTGGCGCAAGCCTGTCCGCCCTAATGCTTAGGTTAGCGCTCGCACTCGCTGCTCGAGGCCTCGGCCTTTCGTCACGCCGCTGATTCGCACCTCACTCTGAAGTAGCACTGCAAGTACTTGCGCGATCACCATTTCGGCGTCCACCTGCTTTCGTTCGAAGCAAACGACGATCTCGAGAGCCTCGTCGTCGAAGGCCACCGTTTTCACCATCGACAGCTCGCGCAACGCGTTGACGGGCACGGCACCGGGCCCGCTTCCACGTCGCGTGCCTTGCCCCACCTTCACCCGAATCTCGTCGTTCGCCGCGGTGAGCTCTGCCATCGCTCCGGCCGCGATGACCCGACCGCGGTCGAGGATTGCGGCCGCGTCGCATATCTCCTCGAGCTCCTGCAAATTGTGACTCGAAATGACAATCGCGGAGCGACCCCTCCTCGCCTTGATGAGCTGGCGCATCTCCCAGGCCACGCGCGGATCGAGTCCGGCTGTTGGCTCGTCGAGCAGCACCACATCGGGGTCCCCCAAGAATGCTTGTGCGAGTGCAACGCGCTTCGCCATTCCGTGCGAGAGGTTCCCGCATCGTTGCTTCCACCAGTCGCTACCCTCGACGTCCGCGAGCGCCCTACGAGCGATCTCCTGCGCTTTACGCTTGGGCACGTCCTGCAGCCGTGCCAAATGCACCAAGAGTTCTCCGACTTCGTCGCTTGGGGGTAGCAACGCATCTTGCGGCAGAACACCAAGGCGCGATCGCAAGTCGTCAACGGCGGTCGGTGCAAAGCCGAGTACTTCGAGCGACCCCTCCGTGGGCCGCAGGTAACCCGCCATCATCGAGAACATCGTCGTCTTGCCGGCGCCGTTCGGACCAATGAGACCGTAAACGCTCCCCATTTCGATCGTGAGCGACACTCCATCGATCGCGGTCTTTGCGCCAAAGCGCTTGGTCAGCTTGCGGAGTCGTACGGCGGGCTCCGGTTCGCTCGCGTGCTTCTTCCTCGTCGGCTCTTCGGAGACGTCCTCCTGAACCCCCACGATATTCACGGCGGACATCAAATGTCCCTCCGCTCAAAGAGCAGCGAGCCCGCGGCGGAAGTCACGCCGACCACCGCGATGAGAATGCCGAGCGCGGTAAGCACTTTCGTCATCTCGGAGGACAAGAGGAGCGTGTCGTAGGCATTCGGATAGAAATATTCGTACCAGCTCATTTCCTTGACCACGCCCGTGACCGACGCGTCACGCAGCCGCGAGATCAAGCCGCTCAGACCGAAGAGCCACATGACGAAGAACGTCGCGAACGTGGTCAAAAGCGCCAGAATAGGCGCGCGAAAGCACGAGCTGATGAGCGTTGCTATCGCCGCCCACACCCCGGCGATCACGAAGCTGACGAACCAGAACCGCGTCCCCCATATGAGGAGCTCCCACGGCGTGACGTAGCCCCGCACGAGCGCGACCATCCCCGCAAGCAGGTTGAGCACGAGGGTCACCAGGCCGACGGCGAGCCAGAGCCCGATTAGCTTGGCCGTGAAGTAGGACCATCGGCGCGACCGGACGGTCCAGAATCGAACGCTTCGATATTGAAGCTCGCCGGAGACAACGTCGAACCCAAGGAGGGCGACGAGTAGCGGCGCGAGCCAGATCGTGATCTTGAGGAAGGCGAGAAGCGACGAGGGGATGCTCGCAACGTAGCTAGCAAAAGCAGCATCGCCGCTTGCCTGCTCGATGGCTTGGCGCTTGAGCTCGGCGAAGTCCTGACTGGATGCGGCGCCGAGTCGCGTGCGGTTCGACCCCTCGACCCAGACGCAGATGAGCGAGGTGACAAATGCGCCGAGAAGCGTAAGGGCCCCGAGCGCGATCCCCTTTGCGCTCCGAAAAGCGCGTCGTAGCTCGCGTGCCAGCAAGACCCGAATCTCAACGAGCGGATTCAATCCGTTGTCTCTCCTTCCATGCACGTCCCCGCTGCGTGATTGCGGACGTAGACGGTTTCGCTGACCGTAGCAGCTGCTGCGAAATCGGCAGACTGCCAATCGCCGGGAGGCGATTGTCGCTACCGGCGGTTCCCCCCCATCCAAGCGACAATCGCCCCAGCGATTGTCGGCTATTTGACGTGCGCGCGCACCGGAGCTAAGAAAGCGCCGCGCCCTAAGAGGGCGCCTGCGGCCCTGCCGACGCGGAAGCGTGAACCCCGCCAGGCCCGGAAGGGAGCAACGGTAGCGTGAAAGCGTGTGGTGGGGCCTTGCTCCATTTCGACGCAGGTTGCCTCCACGCCTAAATCGTCGAAGTTACAGCGCAATCATGGATATGGCGGCGCTTTGCGTTGGCGGGGCTGGCAAGCTCGCCAACTTTCCGCTAATCGAGCCTTCAGGGAACGCGCCCCGGCCCCGCCGGGAACTAGCGCTGCTCCAAAAGGTTTTGCGACCGGCGTCGATATGGCGTGCGGTCGTGGCTCTTCACCCACCAGCCGCCGTGGCCCACGCATTCGAAACGCGTATTTTTCTGGCTCCGGCCTCAGCTCGAGGCAACCAGTTGCTCCGTTCAGGCTTGCGTGACCTGTCGTGTCGTGGCTCTGTCGGTCACGATGCAACGTTGCGCGCGCTGCACACGTGCGAACCGTACCCTCGGGCGGGAAGTTTTCCCTCCGAATGGCCAAGAACATCCTCGTCATTTCATGCGACATCGCCGAGACCCGCGTCGCTCTCATCGAAAACGGCATCATCGCCGAGCTTCACATCGAGCGGCACGGATCGCAGCCTCGCGGCGGCACAGTCGGCGACATCTACCTAGGTAAGGTTACTCGCGTCTTGCCTGGGCTCCAGGCGGCGTTCGTGGACATCGGTCTCGAACGAGCGGCATTTCTTCACGTTGAAGATCTGATTCATCCCGACGACTTCGAGGCCTATTTGGCAGGGGGGCGCAAGCATGCGCTTGGCACCGAAAACGGCGCCGCTGCACTGGAGACCTCCGACGATGCCGCGCCTGGTGACGGTGACGTCGCGGAAGGCGCCGCAACCTCGGACGAGGAGGAGGCTGTAGACGTACAGGAAGCCGCCGAGGAGGCCGTACAGGCCACGCTGTCAGTCGAACCTCCCGCAGATGCCAGCGAGTCGGACGCGAGCGCGCGCGACGACGCGGATGGTGGGCCGAGCGGCGAAGACATGGCCGACGAGGGGGAGCGTGTCTCGGGCGTTGACATGGCGCCCGCGGATCCTGCGCCTTCCGGTCCGACTCTCGACAACACCGATGAGAGACTTTCGAAGCCCGTTCTGGATCCCCTCGACGAGCTGCTCGACAACCCCGATCTTCCTGGGTTCACCATCAGCGATCCTGGCGCACCGATGTCCCGTTCGCCGGCGCCACCGCTCGAAGGCGCCCGCCAGGACCGCGGCGGCGACCGCCTGAATCGACGGCGCGGACGCGATCGTGGTCGCGGGGGGCGCGATCAGCGACGTGACGGTCGCACCGACCAACGAGACTTCCGCCCACGGTCCAATACGTCGCAAGGCCGCCTCTCGAAGTCCACTCCGATACGCGACGTGGTCAAAGAAGGACAAGAGATCATCGTTCAAATCACCAAAGAGCCGATCGGAACCAAGGGCGCGCGCTGCTCAAGCCACGTCTCGCTCCCGGGCCGATACGTCGTCTACCTGCCGACCCTCGACCACGTCGGGGTCAGTAAACGGATCGGCAACGACAAGGAGCGTGGACGGCTGCGCGAGGCGATCGAGAGCATGAAGCCTCCGACCGGAGGCCTCATCGTTCGCACGGTCGCCGAAGGATTGACCAAGAAGCAGCTCAAACAAGACGTCGGGTATCTCGTTCGGCTTTGGGGAGAGGTTGCCAAGAACCGAGAAGGAGCCAAGGCGCCCAAGCTGCTCTGCAGCGAGCTCGACATCGTGTTGAAGACGGCACGGGACCTCTTCACGGACGACGTCGACGAGCTGGTGATCGACGACAAGGCCCAATATGACCGGCTCTGCCGGTTCGTCGAGATGTTCATGCCCGAGCGCATGAAAGACGTCGTCTCTTTCACAGAGGATGAACCCATCTTCGATGCGTACGGGATCGAAGACGAGATTGCGCGCGCCTTGTCACGAAAGGTCCCTCTACCCAGTGGGGGTTACCTGGTCCTCGACGAAGCGGAGGCGTTGACCGCGATCGATGTCAACACCGGCAGATTCGTCGGCAAAGGCTCCAAGGATATGGAGGAAACGATCCTCAAGACCAACCTCGAAGCCGTGCAGGAAATCGCGTACCAGCTTCGTTTTAGAAACATCGGCGGGCTCATCATTCTCGATCTCATCGATATGGAACGCCCTTCGAACCGCGAAAGGGTCCGAAAAACCTTGGAGGCGCTGCTTCAGCGGGACAAGGCGAAGACGACGCTCAACCGCATTTCGGAACTGGGTCTGATCGAGATGACGCGCAAGCGCACGCGCGAGAGCCTTGGCCGCTTGCTCCATGAGCCATGCTTCTATTGTGACGGCACCGGGCATCTGCAGTCCAAGGAGACCGTCGCGTACGAAGTCTTGCGTGAGATCCGTAGAAAGCGTCAGGACTTGCCTGGCTATACGGTCGTCGTGAACTGTCATCCGGCCGTCGCAGATCTCTTGACAGGGAGTGAGAAGAGCGTTGTGCAGGAGGCGGAGAGTCGCTTCATGCGACGCATCCAAGTCAACTCGCGGACCGAATATCACCTCGAGCAGTTCGACCTGTCGGGGAAATGACGGGGACGACGATGAACGATCCGAGCAAGCGCACCGACCAGCGTGTAACGATCAACAAGGAGTTCGAATCGTTCGACGCCTTCATCCAAGAGTACGTCACGAACATCTCCCGCTCGGGCGTGTTCATCAAATCGAACAACCCATTGCCCGTCGGCACACGCGTCAACCTGCAATTCACGGTAATCATGGACGACATCGAAACCATCGAGGGGGTCGGAGAAGTCGTGCGCGTGGAACAAGATCCGTCCGGGATGGGCGTGGTTTTCCGTGAGATATCGGTGTACTCGAAGAACCTTATCGAAAAGTTGCTCATCCAACGTGCCTCGAAAGCGGACTGAGCCAAATCTGCAAACACCAGACAAGGAGAGATGCCATGGCGTTTTCGCTACCGCCCCTGCCCTACGACAAGAACGCGCTCGCACCCCAAATCAGTGCGGAGACGCTCGAATTTCATCACGGCAAGCATCATCAGGCGTACGTGACGAACCTGAATAAGCTGATCGAGGGAAAGCCCGAGGCGAACATGAGCCTCGAAGAGGTGATCCTCTCGAGCGACGGCCCAACCTTCAACAATGCCGCCCAGATCTGGAACCACACGTTCTATTGGAGCTCGATGAAACCCAACGGCGGTGGTCTGCCGACTGGCGACCTCGCCGATGCCATCAACCGCGACTTCGGCTCGTTCGAGAAATTCGCGGAGGAGTTCGCGAACGCAGCGACCACGCAGTTTGGGTCGGGTTGGGCGTGGCTCGTCCTTGGCAAGGACAAGAAGCTCGCGGTGACGAAGACTGGCAACGCCGATCTGCCGATGAAGCACGGGCAGAAGGCTCTGCTGACGATCGACGTCTGGGAGCACGCCTACTACATCGATTATCGGAACGCGCGGCCCAAATACATTGAGGTTTTCCTGAAGAGCCTCGCCAATTGGGGCCACGCTCTGCGGAACCTCCAGCAGTAACGAGGCTCTTCCAGGAGACCGGCGCCAAAAACGGGCGCCGGGCGGCAAGGCCGCTACAGCATCGCCGCAAGCCGTCGGATCGCACCGGGCTGAGCGGCGTCCTCCATCAGCAACGGCAAAAAAATTGCATCGATGAGAACCTGGTGGGACAAGCGCTCGAGGCTGTCCGCCTGAACGCGTTCGCGGATTGCGCGATCCCTTGCGGCCACCATCGCCGCGTCGCCGCGCGTCTGCACATCGAGCTGAGCAATGCCTTCGAGGACGGCGCGCTCTTTCTTCGAGAATAGCGGCGGTAAGACCGCGTTCACGACGACGTAGCGGATCGGCAGTCCCATCTGTTTGAGCGCGCGCGACAGCTCAATCGTCTCGGTCGTCGGCATCTCCTCGGGAAGGGTAACCAGGACGACCGCGCACGTCTGTGGATCTTGGAGCAACGCCATCGCGCGCTCTGCATCGCGACGCAAGAGGCCAGGAGGGACGACGTCGAGGATCTCGGTAGGCACGCGAAGCATGTCCAATCCATGGCCAGTGGCAGGGGCGTCGAGCAATACGACGTCGTACTTGAACGAGCCGTCCGCAAGCCTCTCTGTCGTATGCCACCAAGCCTTGCCAAGCATCGACCACTCCTGCATCCCCGGCACCGCGCGCAAGAACGAACGAACGTACCGGTTGTCGAAGAGTGCCCGATACAGCGCACGGCTACGAAGGACGAGCGTTCCGTACTCTTCGAGTGCTTCGTCGGGGCGCATGTTGACGGCCCAGATGTTTTCCGCAATCTTGGCGATGTGCGGGCCTATGGGTGGGCCCCCAAGCATCACGCTCAGTCGTTCCTTGGAGTTACACAAGGCGACCAAGACGCGCTTTCCTTCAGCCGCCAGCGCGAGCGCCTCCGCGGCGCAGACGGTCGTCTTTCCCACGCCGCCTTTGCCGGTCACGAGGACGAAGCGCTTCTCGCCGAGCGTGGACATCTCGAGGGTGGCACGCATAGCACGCAAACGAATGGCAAGTCTGGCAGTCTTGACTCCCATGCCTTCCCTTCGGCTCCTTCCTCTTGGCGGTCTCGGCGAGATCGGTATGAACTGTCTCGCACTCGTGCAGCGCGACGAGGCACTCGTCATCGACTGCGGGATCACGTTCGACGGCCGAGGGCTGGGAATCGACGTCGTGCATCCGGATTTCACCGCCCTGGAGTCGCGTCAAATCGCAGGGGTCTTCGTGACGCATGGGCACGAGGATCACATCGGCGCGATTCCTTATTTTCTTCGGCGCTTCGACGTACCCGTTTATGGACCGCGCTATGCGCTCGGGCTGCTTCGCGAGCGCGCCGCGGAGCACGAGATCCTGAACCACGCCATGCTGCGCGAGGTGATCCCGGGCGAACGCGTTCGGGTTGGCTCGTTCGACGTCGAGCCGATTCGCGTCACACACTCGATCGCCGATGCCACCGCGCTCGCGATCCGCACCGACGCGGGCTTGATAGTCCATACGGGAGATTTCAAGTTCGACGACACCCCACCCGACGGCGAGACGTTCGACGTGGCGCGCTTCGAAGAACTTGCCCGGGAGGGCGTCCGGCTCTTGCTCAGCGACTCGACGAACATCGATGCACGGGGACCGACCGGAAGCGAGGAGGGCGTTGCGCGCGCGCTCGAGGACATCGTTGCTCGAGCAGACGGCGCGGTAGTGGTCGCATTGTTTGCGTCGAACGTGCATCGACTTCGCATCTTGGGAGACATCGCGCGGCGTCACGGCCGAAAGCTCGTGGCGCTCGGCCGTAGCGTCAGTACGCATGCGCGCGTGGCGCGGGCGGTCGAGCGCTCGACCGGCGCCCACGCCGGAGAACGCTATCTCGATTGGCCACTGGACCTTGTCTGGCCGACGGATCGCGCTCGCGAACTGCCGCGCAGCGCAGTGCTCGGGGTCGCGACGGGCACGCAGGGGGAACAGGCCGCGGCGCTCGCTCGACTCGCACGCGGCGAACATCCGGCATTCGAACTCAACTCCGGGGACGTTGTGATCATGTCGAGCCGCGTCGTCCCCGGCAACGAGCCGGCGGTGGTACGCGTGATGACCGACTTGCTCCGTCGGGGGATCGACCTGCGCACCTGGTGGTCCGACCGGACGATTCACGTCAGTGGGCACGCGCACCGGGAAGAACAGCGCCGCATGATCGAGCTCACGCGGCCGCGGGCATTCGTTCCCGTGCACGGCACGTTGCACCACCTTTTCCGTCACGCTGCTCTTGCCCGGGAGCTCGGGATCGCCGAAGTGTGCGTTCTGGAAAACGGGGACGTCGGCGACGTCGACGATGACGGACTACGCAAGAGCGAGCGAGTCCACGTCGGTAGGGTCCACGTATTTGCACAGCGAGCGCTTCCAGCCAGCGTGCTCCAGGAGCGCGCCGCCTTGGCATCGCATGGCGCTGCCCACGTCGTTGTCTCCGTGGATGAGCGTGGCAGGGTCGCCGGAGAAGTGACGCTCGCAACCCGCGGGGTGGTCGACGAGGTCGTCGATGCACATGTTCTCACGACAGCTCGACGCGAAGCGGCCGCCGCCGTGGAAGAGCTCGCGGATTGCGCGCCCGATGCCGCTGTCGACGAACACGCGGTCGCCGATGCCGCGCGGCAGGCGGTCAGGCGCGCGCTCTCACGCGTGCTCGGCTCCAAACCGGTGACCACGGCAACCGTGTTACGGATGCGCAGATGAACGCAGCGCCGCCCAAGTCACGGCGCACACGAGTCAGGCCGCTCCCTGGCTCAAACCCACGATAGATCCGCTCACGCGGTGGGAACCGTTGGGCTCCGGAAGATTTCCACCCGTTGAAGGACGACGTCCTGCGCCGGTTTGTCGCGAGCGCCGGTCTTGACGCGTGCGATCTTTTGCACCACGTCGACTCCCGCGACCGTATGCCCGAAAACGGAGTGACGATCGTTGAGATGTGCGGTCGGTCCCTCGGTAATGAAGAACTGTGCGCCGTTGGTTCCGGGCCCCGCATTTGCCATGGACAAGGTGCCGGCGCGCTCATGCCGGAGCTCGGGATGAAATTCGTCCTCGAACTGATACCCGGGGCCGCCAGTCCCCTGCCCCAACGGGTCTCCGCCCTGGATCATAAAGTTGGGGATGACACGGTGAAAGACGGTGCCATCGTAGAACGGTACGCCCTTCTGCGGTTCGCGTGTACGAGGGTGCACCCACTCCTGTGCGCCCGTGGCCAAACCAACGAAGTTCTTGACCGTCTTTGGCGCCCGCTGTTCCTCGAGTCGTATGACAATGTTACCGAGCGACGTCACGAATCGAGCATAAAGCTCGCCGGTGCCCGGGACCTGAATCGGAGGGAAGGTGGCGTTCGGCATCGGGCCACTTTACGCCCCTTCACCTGACCCCAGGCGAACAAACGCCTCCAACTGTGACCATTCGCTTGACCCCCCGGGCACGGCGTAGATACTCGCTATCGCCTGGGAGGCCTGCGTCCGGAGGGAATTGTGATCACCTGTCCGAAGTGCTCGAAGGACAATCAAGACCACTACAAGTTCTGTCTGGGGTGCGGTGCAGAACTACCGCGAGGCGCGGCGCCGAAACCATTTTCGCCACAAACGCCTCCGCACGGCATGCGCGCGGCAGCGGCCGCACAGCATCCGCCCGTTGGTGCGCTGGGGGTAACCGTGGCCATCGCGCCCCCAGCTGCGCCACCGGCGCCGGCGCCGCGCCAGCCCTCCCCCGTTGCAGCTCCGGTTCAGGCGCCACCTGCGGCGTCAACCGCTTCTTCTCATCCCCCCGCAGT
>JALYHX010000308.1 GCA_030776305.1 Myxococcota bacterium | reverse complement strand
CCGCAAGACCACCGACGAAAGTCCATTGCGAACGAGGCTACGGTAGATCGCGAGCCGACGCGGTGCCGCGACCAGGGTCTCGATGTCATCGGGAGCGACGCCACGTGCCGCTAAGAAACCAGGCAAGTCCCGGGCGATGTCTTCGCCGGTGTCTGCGCCAAGACAGGCGTCTGCGATGGCGCGTTGGAGTGGCTCCATCACTCCTCGACGTTGAACGCGTGGTGGGCCGCGCCTCCATCGGGTACCGAAATTGTCGCGCTCTGGGCTTTGCCGACGGGGGGCACGCAGTCGACGCGATGCGCTCCCGCGGTGAGCTCGAAACCCGTCACCGGGGTCACCCCCCTCGCGACGCCATCGACCGACACCGAGCACCACCCCGGGCCTGCGGTGATCGACAACCGCGCGTTTCGTTTGGCCGCGGTCCGCGATGCAACCGGCAGCGAATCGACAGAGATAATGGGCACATCGCTGGTGGCGCTCGCCGTTGATACCGGAGGCGCGACTGCCCTTGGCTCGGCGGCCGCTCCGGGTGGATGGAGCGCCGAGGCGCCGTACGATGCAGAGGCAGCTCGGCCCCGTCTTGTGACCGCCGCGGTGACCACGACCGCGAAGAGAACGAGCACGCCAACGGCCAAGGCGAGCGTCCGCGGGGGCAGTCCTCTTACGAATGTTCCTACCGCGTGCATACCCGAAAGCGTGGCGTCTGTCGGCTTCGTCGATGACGATGGGGTCGAAAATCGCTTGGTCGGTGCCTGTTCCGAGGCTCGAGACAAGGCGGGCAAACGCACGCTCGAACGCTCGAGTTCGGGCATCATCGCGTTGAGGCGCTCGACGATGAGATCAAAGGACACCAGGCGCGCGCGCTTGTCGGTCAGCATGCATTCGCGCACGAGCGCGCGCAGCGCCTCCGGAAGGTGCGGCGCAGCATCGTCGATGCGCTCCGGCTCCTGGGTGGCGATGGTCACGATGAGTGCGTTGAAGTTGGGTCCCTCGTATGCGCGCCGTCCCGTCAGCGCCTCGAACAAGATCCCCCCAAAGGCGAAGACGTCGGTTCGTCCGTCGATTCCTGCCGCGCCCATGGCCTGTTCGGGACTCATGTAGTGGGGCGAGCCCAGGACCGTTCCGGCAATCGTCAGCGCCGTGTTTTGCTCCTCCTCGAGGATTTTGCTCACACCAAAGTCGAGGACCTTGGGCACCAAGCGCCCGTCGCGATCCTTGTGCAAGAAGACGTTGGTGGGTTTGAGGTCACGATGAATGACTCCGCTGCGGTGGGCGGCGGCGAGCGCCACGGCCACGTCGCGCATGAAGCCCATGAACTCGTGGACGCTCATCGGGTTTCCTTGGCGGCGGATGGCCACGTCGAGTGACACACCGCTCAGGAGCTCCATCACCAAAAAAAGCGACCCATCCTCGGCTTGACCGACGTCGATGACGTCGATGATGTTGGGGTGATCGATGCGCGCGCTGATCTTTGCCTCCAGAAGGAACCGCTGGGCGGCCTCGGGAGTACGGGCGAGCTGAGGGAGCATCAGCTTGATGGCGAAATCGCGTTCCGTGAAGACGTTGGTCGCTGACCACACCGAGGCCATGCCGCCCGTCCCGAGCAAGCGCTTCAGGCGATACTTGCCCGCAATCGTCTGACCAGTCTCCATTGCGCTCTACCCCCGCCCCGCTTCACGTCGCGTCCGTTCTATCCGATCACCGTTCCTCCATCGATGACAAGCGTGCTCGAAGTCAAGAAAGTTGCAGCTCGGCCGTCCAAAGTCATGGGCGAACGTACCACAAGGGGGGGCGAGGGACACCTACGCTACGAACGCGCCGATGCTTCGGAACCGCTGGTAACGGTGCTCCACCAAGTCATCTGCGCCAAATCGTTCGAGCGACACGAGCGCGTCGCTCAGGGCCGCTTCCACCAGGGACGCGGCCGCGTCGTAGTCCTGGTGAGCGCCGCCCACGGGCTCATCGACGATGCAATCGACGATTCCGAGCCGCAAGAGGTCCGGGCTCGTGATCTTAAGGCGCGTGGCCGCTTCGTCAGCCCGCGTCTTGTCCTTCCACAAGATCGAAGCGCACCCCTCCGGCGAGATGACGCTGTACGTCCCGTACTCGAGCACAAGGAGCTTGTTGGCGACCCCGAGCGCGAGAGCCCCGCCGTTGCCCCCCTCCCCAATGATCGTCGCGACGATCGGAACGCGTGCGCGCGCCATGGCCGCCAAGCACGCGCCGATCGCTTCGGCCTGACCGCGTTCCTCTGCGCCGATGCCGGGGTAGGCGCCGGCGGTGTCGATGAACGTCAGGATCGGGAGGCCAAACCGGCTGGCCATCTCGTACATGCGGAGCGCCTTGCGATAGCCCTCTGGATTCGCTTGTCCGAAATTGCGTGTGATCTTTTCCTTCGTGCTGCGGCCCTTTTGCTGCCCCACGACCACGACCGATTTGCCATGGAAGCGGGCAAGTCCCGCAACGATGGCGGGGTCGTCGCCGAACCGCCGGTCGCCGCGGAGCTCGACGAAGTCCGACAAGATGCGACGGACGTAGTCGAGCATGTACGGACGGTTCGGGTGACGAGACAGTTGCACCTTTTGCCATGCCGTGAGCTCGGCAAAGAGCTCGCGTGCCAGCTTGCCTGCTTTGTCTTCCAGCCGATGGAGCTCGGGCTCGAGCGACGCGTCGCTCTTGGCGAGCTCGCGAAGCTCTCGCACGCGCGAAACGAGCTCGACCACCGGCTTCTCGAAAGGCAGGATGTAGGGTGTCGCGGGCATGCGAGAAAGTAGAGCTCCTATTCAGCCGACTCTGGCGACCACGCTGGCCTTCTCGCGCACGACGTTGAAGCGGCGGATCGGCTTCTCCTTGCCCTTCAGCGATCGCGCGTCGATCTCCTCGAATTCGAAGCGGCTGCCGAGATGTGCGATCGTCGCTTCGCTGACCACGATCTGGCCGGCGAGCGCGCTCGCGCAAAGGCGCGCGCTGGTGTTCGCAGTATCACCGATGACCGTATAGGAGAGGGCCTTCGAGCTGCCGACGTAGCCGACGACGCCGGGGCCCGTGTGGATTCCCATGCCAACCGCGAGGGACGGCTTTCCCTCGCCGACGCGCTGGCGGTTGAAGCGTCCGAGCACTTGCATCTGGTCGAGCGCGCACTGAACGCAGCGCACGGGGTCGTCTCGATGCGCCAGAGGCGCGCCCCAGAACGCCATGATCCCGTCGCCCATGAACTTGTCGAGCGTGCCTTCGTACTTGAAGAGTGTCTCGACCATGAGCTCGAAGTACTCGTTGAGCATTTCGACGATCACCTCGGCCGCGGTGCCTTCGCTCATCGCGGTGAACCCTCGGATGTCACTGTTGAAAACGGTCAGCTGTTGGACGAGCTGCCCACCCTTTTTTACCTCGAGCTTTCCACTTATCATTTGCTCAGCGACATTGGGCGCGACCAGTCGCTGAAAGCGATCGCGAAGGACGATCTCTTGCTCGACTTTTTTCGCAAGGATCGTGTTCTCGATGAACATCGCTGCCTGTCCGGCGACGGACGTGAGCACCTCGAGATCCTTGGGCTGGAACTGCGCGACCGACTCGGAGTCGAGCCACAGGACCCCGAGGACCTCCTTTTCGTTCTCGTGCAACAGCGGAACCACCATCGCGCTCGAGATCCGGTTCAGGATCATCGACTTGCCCTTGGAGGCCGCGAAGTCCATGGATGCATCGTGGGTGAGGACGCCCGCGCGCTCGCGGATGACATGGTTGAGGATCGTGGAGCTGATAGGGATGGCTGCGTCGCTTCCATCGCGGCGCCGTGCCGCACGCGGGTGCAACGACCCATCGTCCTCGCGCATCAGGATCACGCCACGGTCCGCCTTTGTGAACTTGAAGAGAGCCAAGAGAATTTTGTCGAGCAACTTGTCAAGCTCGCGCTCGAGCCCGATGTCGCGCGTCAGCTCCCAGGTGATGCGCAGCCGCTCGTAGTCGAGTCGGAGTTGCTGCGGGTCGTGCATGACCGCATCGAACGAAGAGAAGCCCTTCGTTTGCGCGGCAATCTGCGTCCCGATGGACCGCACCGCGTCGAGCACATCTACGCGGGTGCCCCCTAGGTTCGGTGGACGACTCGCCGCCGCGGTGGGTGACGCGACGGGCGCCGTCGTCGAGGGCGAGCGAGGCGACGTCCCCGGGCTCATTGGCTGAATTGGATGCGCGGCGCCCATGGATGCCGTCGATGGAACGCCACCGGGTCGCCCTTGCGGTGGGGCGACTGGCGCCTGCGGTGCGTGCTGCACTGCGCCCGGTCCCACGGCCGGCGGCGGAGGGGCCGCCCCCGAACCGTCGTCGAACCGAGCGCGGGTCGAACCCAAGGCGATCTCGTCGCCGTGCCTGAGGACGGTTTCTCCACGGACCCGGTCGCTGTTGACGTATGTCCCGTTCAGACTTCCGAGATCGCGCAGCACGAACCGCCCTTCGCGCTGCTCGACGATGCAATGCTCCTTCGAGACGATCTTGTCGAGGAGCTGAATCGTGTTGTTCGGATGCCTGCCGAGGCTGTTGGTGGGGCGAAGCTCAATCGCCTGCTGTCCTTCGGCGGTCGCGAGGATCAGCTTCGCCATGCGAGTGACCAATGTTAGCGCGGCCGGCCCCGTGGGGACAGATCCCCAAATCTGCACTGTATGCGAACGGGCCGCTGGGCCTATAAATGATAAAGTTTGTCGAAGCCGAGCGTGCTCTCGGCGGAACGCCGCCGATGCCCAACCGCCGATCGAGAGCCCGCACGAAGTCCGAGCCAACGAAGACCTCGGGCGCTCTGCGGTCAGACGGGCAAGCGGTGCGTCGAACGCGAAGGTCCAGGCCGCGTGCCGGGCAAGGCGGCGACGTGTCGTCGTCCGACCTCCATCCGAAGCCCTGGAGCGAAACGCGCGACAATGCGCCGTCCGTCGGATCGCGCATCCTTTCGACGTACCGGGTCCGTCCCGAGGACGTGATCGTGCGAACCGATCCGGCCGAGTTAACCGCGACGCCGCGGGAGAGCGAGGGACTCTTGGAGCTCGTGCCGAACGTCGCGAGACGGGCACTCGAGCTAGGTCTCTCCGCGCGCGAGCCGAGCTTCCACGTTTTCGTCGCTGCCGAGCCGGAGGTCATGATCGAGGACGACATCGTCCGCTATGCGAAGCGATTCGAGAGCACGCGTCCGACTCCGGATGACATCGTGTATGTCCACGATTTCGACCATCCGGAGGCGCCGCGCCCGCTCATCCTGCCGCCTGGCGTAGGCCCATCCCTCGTCGCAGCGATGGACGCGCTGATCGAGCGATTGCAGCGCGAGATCCCGGCGGTCGTCGAGGGAGAAGACTTCAAGCGCGCGCACGCGCACCTGACCGGGGATCTCGAGACCAAGAATCGCGCTGTAATTCACGAGCTCGAGTCGCTCGCGAAGACGCTCGGGTTCGGCGTCCGCGCGGTGCAAGGCGGCGTGCAAACGTTTCCCATCCTCCATGGCAAGCCGGTGAGCGCAGAGCAGTTCGACGTGCTCGACGAGTCGACCAAACGCGCGCTGACCGGTTCGGAAGACAAGCTGACGCGTGAGGTCGAGAAGTCCGCACGACTCGTGCGGGCCCAGAGCGCGCGGTTCGAGGCTGCGCGTGAGGCCGCGTTCTCGAAGGCCGCGGGCATGGTCATTGGCGAGGCGATGAAGGAGCTCGCACGCGACTTCGCGCAGGTTGGAGGCGACGTCCGCGGGTGGCTAGATCGAGTTCACCACGCGCTCGTGGACGATTGGGACGATCTCGTCGAAATCGAGGGGGAC
Organism: Myxococcota bacterium; assembly: GCA_030776305.1. Lineage (GTDB taxonomy): Bacteria > Myxococcota_A > Polyangia > Polyangiales > Polyangiaceae > Palsa-1150. The sequence goes on along the minus strand of JALYHX010000308.1, from coordinate 4,579 downwards.
GACGATCCCGAGGAGCGGTCGCGCGAGGAGCGCGAGCGTGAAGATCCGGAACTTGCGACGCGGCTTGGCCGCTTCAAGGTCAATCTGCTCGTTTCGCACGATCCGGGTACATCGGCGCCTGTCGTTTACGACACGAACCCGACGTACCCGAGTCTCTTCGGTTACCTCGAACGCCGCGCCCGGTTTGGTGCGCTATTGACGGACTTCACACGCATACGTGCCGGATCCTTGCATCGCGCGAGCGGAGGGGTGCTGATTGTCCGCGCGGCGGACTTGCTGGCTGACCCGATTATCTGGGAGCGCATGAAGCGTGTTCTGCGCGAGCGTCGGATCGGCGCCGAGGACCCCCTCGGTCCATTGGGACTTTACGCGACGTCGCTCCGTCCCGCCCCAGCCCCGATCCGCGTGCGCGTCGTGCTCGTCGGATCACCCGAACTCTACGCGACGCTACTCGAAGCCGATCCCGACTTCGCGTCGTTGTTCCGCGTGAAAGTCGAGGTTGATCCTATCATTCCGCGCTCGCCGGCAAGCCTGGAGGCGCTCGATGCGTACTTGATGGCGATGGCGGCTGAACGCGAGTGGGGGCAGTTCGATCGCGGTGCGCGCGCGCAGCTGCTCGACCTGGCAACCCGCCTGTCCGGCGACCGCGAGAAGCTCGCGTTGATCTTGTCACCGCTCGAGGAGACGATGGCATTCGCCAGCGCTCTCGCAACCGCGAAAACGAGCGCCGAGCGCGATGTGGCCGCAGACCCAGGCGCGGAGGTCGCCCGGGCGGATCTGGTCGCACGGCCCTTGCGTGCATCGGTCCCATCACCACCGTCCAACATTGTTGTCGCCGACGACATCCAAGCGGCGTGGCTCGAACGCCGCGAGCGCGCCGGCAGCGCCGAGCGTCACATTCGCGAGATCACGCTGCGCGGCGAGGTCGCGCTCGACACCGCCGGGCGACGGGTCGGCGTCGTCAACGGTTTGTCGGTCTTCAGCGCGGGCGATGTCGAGTTTGGCCAGCCGATGCGAATCACCGCGGTCGTCGGGATCGGCCGAGAGGGGATCATCGACGTCGAGCGCGAGGCGCAGCTCGGCGGAAGCATCCACACCAAGGGCGTCGCCATCTTGCGGGGCTATCTTGCGCGGATGTTCGGACAAGAGCGGCCGCTCAGCCTACGCGCACAGCTCGCGTTCGAGCAGAGCTATGGCGAGATCGACGGCGACAGCGCGAGTTCTAGCGAGTTGTTCGCGGTGCTCAGTGCGCTCGCGGACGTGGGGATCGACCAGGGAATCGCCGTGACAGGCAGTGTGAATCAGCTCGGGGAGTTGCAGGCGATCGGCGGGTTGTGCGCCAAGATTGAAGGGTTCTTCAACCTTTGCAAGGCGCGCGGTCTGACCGGGGCGCAGGGCGTTCTGATCCCCCAACCGAACCGCCCGCACCTCGTCCTGTCTGACGACGTCGCTGACGCAGTGGCAAGCGGCCAGTTTCACCTTTATGCGGTCGACACCGCGGCGCAGGGAATCGAGATTCTTACCGGGTTGCCCGCCGGGGAGCGCGACACGAGTGGGCGCTTTCCTGCCGCGAGCGTGTTCGGAAGGGTCGAGCGACGGATCATCGAGATCGCTGAGAAGCTGCGCGAAGCCGAGGGGCATCTCGCGGCGGAGGCGGCGGAGACGATGGAGGAGGCGGCAGCCGGAGAGGCAAGGGAAGGGGGAAACGCGCGAAGAAGAGCAAGGCGGGGGCTGCGGGGCCGGTAGTGCACCGGCGTCGAGGTAGCATCGAGTCAAATGGCCGGCGGTGCGCTAGCGAATTCGCGGGAGCGAATTCGGTGTTTGGGTGCGGCCGAAGGGAAAAACGAGTGCGAGACGCGCGCCCGGCGGTGTGGCAAGACGGACGCGTGTCGGTCCGGTCGACGCTAGCCCCCGCATTGGGCGTACTCCTTTGCGGCTGCGTCCATCCGCCGGCCGTGCAGCGCGCATACGACGGATACGTCGTCGACGGGCGTTTCATCGAGCCCGCGGCGTATACCGCGTTCTTGCGCGGTGCGACGGCCGAGGCGAGCGGCGATATGAAGGCGGCCCTCGGGGCATATGCCGATGCGGCGCGAATGGACCCCAAGGGAGTCGAGATCTGGACACGCATAGGCGAGGTCCGGTGCCATATCGACGTTCGAGATGATCAGGCCGACGGCAGCTTCGCACGCGCGTTGACGCAGGATGCCCGGTACGCTCCCGCGTGGGCGGCGAAATCCAAGTGCGCGCTCGCCCGAGGCGATATCGTCAGCGCACGCGAGGCTGCTCGCCCGGCCGCGCAGCTCGATCCCGCCGCCGACGGCGCGAATGTGTTGCTCGCGCGCACCCGAGAAGCGACGCAGGCGACCGCGACGCGGGTGATGCTCGTCGGGTTGACCGTCACGGCGCGCGAGCCGCTGGTGGCGTGGGAGGCCCTCGGGACATGGGCGGAAGGTCACAACGACATCGCACTTCTGACTCGAGCGTTGAAAGAGACGGCACGTCTGGCGCCAGCAAGGCGCGACGACGTCGCGATGGGCGCCGAGAAGCTCGCGGGGGCAGGAGAGATCTGGGCGGCGAGGGGGGTTGCGGGCTGCGCCGCAGCCGCCGAATCGGACGGTGGGTCCGTCGTCGCCGGTCATCCACTTGCGGCGCGCCTCGCGCTGGATGACGCGATTGCGATGGGTGGTCGCGCGGCGGTGAGCGCGCGAGCCACGCATATGCGCCTTCCGCTCGATGAGGCGGCGGGACGTGCGTTCCTCAGCGGCAACCGGTCGCTGGCGCGCGAGCTTGCATCCGCAAGCGCGAGCGCCGATCCAACGGTGAGCGGTGCGCGATGGGTGCTCGCAGCGACCGGCGAGATCGATCTCTTCGGTACGGCGCGCGAAACGCGGTCGGATGGAGACGTCCCGTCCGCGGCTACGTTCGTGGCGTTCGCGTCGATGCTTGTCCATGCGGCGTCCCCCGAGCAAGCGCGCGCCATGCTAGCGACGCTGGTTCACCGTCCGATCGTTGCCGGGGACGACCTCGTTGTTCGGCCGGCCGTACAACTCGCGTCCCACGGTGCGATTGTGGCTTATGACCTACCCGTCGACGGCGTGGTCGAACTTGCCGCGCTGCGTGGGCAGGTGCCTCCCCCGGAGCTTCTTGCGGCGGGTGCCCATGGGCTTGATGCCAGACACGAGCTTCTCGCGCTCGCCCTGTCGCATCCAGACGGGCCGCGCGCCCGCGAATTGAGCGCGCGACTTGGGACCGCGGCAATCTCGGACCCCATCGTCGCCGCAGCAGCTGGGCTGATGCAGCTCGCCTCGGGGGGCCCGGCTGCGGCCGCGACGGCCCAGGCGCTCCTGGCTCGGTACCCGGGGGATCCGTTGCTCGCCGAGGTCGCGTTGCGCCTTGCCAAGAAAACGGGTGATCGCGATATCGCGCTTCGCGCGCGCGATGCTCTCACGGCCCTTGGTGGGATTTTTCGCGCGAGCGTTCGGTAGAGGCGCCCCCAGCGTCCTCGGGTGCATAGGTCAGGACGAGGTTCGCGTTCTGGACGACGTTCGGCCGCACATCGACGTCGTCGACCGCCTCGCCCAGCAGCCCCGCGAGGCGTGCGCTGATCTTCATCTTGCCCGTGGGGACGCCGTCGATCCGAAAGTGTCCCGACGCATCGCTCACCGCGTGAAGCGGTTGACGCAGAACGTAGACGTCGCCGCGCACGAAGTTCTGCAATTGGTCGCGCAGAGGAAAGTAGTCGGCTCGCGGCAGAAACACCTTTGCGGGTTCGCCCTTCTGCTCGGGCGGCGCGACCATCACCGTCAGGAGCGGGGCGCCCTCGAGATACGGCGCGAACGGAAGCTTCGAGTCATTGGCAATGTCGAGGCGCTGTCCGAAAGTGAGTGCAATCGATCGCGTGGGATAGGCGCAGTTGGCGCCGATGGTCACGCGCTGCACGTCGCTCTTCTCGGGCAAGTAGTAGCCACTGTACCCGGTCACCACGACAATCGCGTCGGCGAGGGGTCGGGATCCGTCCGCGCGACGGGGCCCCGCTCGGAAGAGCTTGCCGTACGTATCGAGCGCGGCCGGGCAAGCGCGAACATCGAGGTTGGGTACAGCGGGAGCGTCCGGGCCTCGTACCAGGACGATCCCATCGATGCTGCCTGTCGGACCCGTGTATGCCGGTAGGCTCATCGGATTGACGACGGCTGCGATGTTCGCGCTCGGCGTGGCGAGTGGGTTGGACACACTCGAAGTCGGGGAGTCCGTCACCGTCGAAGGCCGCCCCGCGTCGAGCGCGGCCGGCTCGGAGGTCCCTGCTCCGGGGCGACAACCGGCGACGCAGCCCAGGACCGCCGCGACGGCGGCGCAAGACGTGCGGAATCGATCTCTCCCCGCCGTCAATCGACACCGAGCGATGCGGCGCTCACTGCCATGTCGAGATAGCGTGTGGGCGTCAAACCCAGCGCGAGGACGAGTGCAGCGCTCACGATCAACGCCGCCGTCACGTAACCAGAGCGCATCGGCACGGCCAGGGTTCCTCCCGCCGCTGGCTCGCGCATGTACATATAAACGAGCACGCGAAGGTAGTAGT
>JALYHX010000307.1 GCA_030776305.1 Myxococcota bacterium | reverse complement strand
GCTCGCGAATGCGCGCGGGGCTGAGGACGCATACTCGAAGGCGCTGGCGATCGATCCCGAGAACATCGACGTGCTTCGTGCACTCGAAGTCATCCGCCGGGTTCCTGGCCGGGAACGTGAGCTCGTGTACACGCTTCGCGCCCGTGCCCGGTTCGAAGCAGACATCACGACCAAGCGCGAGCTATTGCGCGAAGCCAAAGGTATCGCCGAGGGCGTGGTCGCGGACCGAGAGCTTGCGGAGGCTACCTTGCGCGATCTGGTCGCCGAGGACGACGCAGACCTTTGGGCGCTCGAAGAGCTGACCAGGCTTCGTGAGATGTCCGGCGATCACGCCGAAGTCGTGAAGCTCCTCTTGCGTCGCGCGGAGCTGGTGGCCGACGGTGGCGAAGCCGTGCTGATCAAGCACAAGGCCGCGGGCGTTCTCGTGAGCGAGTTTCACGATGCGCCGCGCGCGATCTCCCTCTACGAAGAGATCCTGGAAGCCGAGCCCACCGACGCCGCCGCTGCCGACGCCCTTCGGAAGCTTTACGAGGCAGCGGGGCGCGACAAAGACCTCGCAAAGCTGCTCTCGCGGCTCATCGATGTCGCGACGAGCCAGGAAACCAGGATCGCCTTGCGTCTCGGGTTGGCCCGCATTCACAGCGAGCGATTCGACGCCCCGGAAGACGCCATCGAAACGCTACGCGCAGTGCTCGACGAGGAACCGACGCACCCCGAGGCTGTACTGCGGCTGTCGCAGCTCTACGAGCACGCGGAGCGAGACGTGGAGCTTGCGGACCTTCTCCGGTCGCAGCGCGACGCAGCGCACGACCGCGGGGACGTCACCACGGAGCTGTCGCTGCTCGTGCGCCTCGGCGAGGTGCAGGAGCGGCGTCTTGGCGACGCGATCGCCGCGCAGCAGACCTACGAAGAAGTCATCGAGCGGGACCCTGGGCACCGTGGGGCGCTCGAGGCCGTCACGCGATTGAGCGAAAAACGTGCGGATTGGCCGCGAGCGGCGGCGGCTCTCGAGAAACTGGTGGACCTGGCGACGGACCCGAGCGGCGTGCCGTGGGCCCTACGCCTCGCCGAAGCGCGCGAGAAGATGGGGAACGCGTCAGGGGCGGAGGATGCGCTGAAGAAGGGGTTGAAGCTCGAGCCGGCAAATGCGGGTCTCCGCGCAATGCTGCGTGTCCGCTGGGAGCGGGCCGAACAATGGGGAGAACTTTCCGCGCTGCTCATTGGAGACGCGGATCTCATAGCGGCAGCCAACCCGGACGCAAACGTCGTCGCAGCAGAACGGCGCGACGGCGAGCCTCTGCCGGCCGTTCGCAGCCCTATGCCATCCGGGTCGTTCCCACCGCTGTCTGTCCCGCCACCGGTCCTCCAGCAAGTTAGGCTGCTCCGGACCGCAGCCGACATTCACTTGCTGCGCCGGCAACGTCCGGAGGACGCCATCCCCATCCTCGAGCGCGCTGCGCAGCTCGTGCCGCACGACCGTGAGCTCTTGCTGGCGCTCTGCGATGCCTACAATGCGGCGCAGCGCGGGCGAGACGCTGCGCAGGTCCTTGAGAAAGTGATCGCGTCCTTCGGCAACAAGCGTACGAAGGAGCTTGCGCTCTACCATCATCGCCTCGGGCGCGCGCTGTCGCAGCTCGGCGACAAGGACGTCGCTCTCGCCCAGCTGGACATGGCGTTCAAGATTGACCCGGGTTCGGTGAGCGTCTTGCGCGACCTGGGAATGCTCGCGTTCGAGACGAACGACTTGGATCGGGCCCAGAAGACGTTCCGGGCGTTGCTCCTGCAACGCCTTGATCCTGGAGCGGGGATCTCGAAGGGCGAAGTTTTCTATTATCTGGGCGAGATCAGCGCGAAGCAGGGGGACAAGGCGAAGGCGCTTCAAATGTTCGAACGAGCCATCGAGAACGACCCCGCGCTCGGGCAGGCGCGGGCAAAACTCATGGCGCTGAAGGGGTAGTGTCAGACCGCGGTTGGATGAAGCAATGGCGCTCGGCACTTCTAGGCGTCGCGCTGGGCGTCGTTGCGCGGATGTGGCTGGCCACGCTGCGCGTCCGTGTCATCGAGCATCCAGCCTTGGGCCCGGTCCGCGCGCGTCCATGGGTGCTCGCGTTCTGGCACGGCACACAGTGGCCACTTCTCGCATGGCGGCGAAGAAGGCGAACGGTGGTGCTCGTGAGTCTCTCGCTCGACGGTTCGGTGCAGGCGAGGGCGCTGGCGATGCAGGGGCTGCGCGTCGTGCGCGGATCTGGCTCGCGTGGCGGGGCGAGCGGGCTCGCAGCGGTCGTGCATGCAATGAAGCGCGACCAGGCCGACGCGGCATTCGCGGTCGATGGTCCGCGCGGGCCCTTGGGTCTGGTCAAAGGGGGAGCAATCGTAGCCGCTCGCGCAGCCGGCGCAGTGCTCGTGCCCATGGCAGGGTCCGTGGGAAGCGGGTTGGTTTTGCGGCGAGCGTGGGACCGATTCACGCTCGCATGGCCGTTTACCCGTGTGGATGTCGTGCTCGGCGCCCCGATCGATCCTGAGCTCGTCGGGGATGCTCGCGGAGAGGTCGAGCGGGCCCTGATGACCATGAACGCGCCGTCACTGGCCTCGTGAGAGCGCGACGACGTCGATTTCGACCTGAGCTCCGCGCGGAAGGGCGGCGACTTGAACGGTGCTGCGCGCAGGGTAGGGGGGGTGGAAAAAGCGATCGTAGATCTCATTGACCAGGGCGTAGTGCGAAAGGTCTACGAGATAGATCGTGGTGCGGACGACGTCGTCGAAGCTGCAGCCGCCCGCGGCGAGCACGGCGCCCAGGTTCTTCATCGTTTGCTCCGCTTGCGCCGCGACGTCTCCGCCCACAAGCTCGCCGGTGACAGGATGCAACGGGATCTGCCCGCTGAGAAAAACGAGGTCGCCCGCGCGCACTCCTTGAGAATACGGGCCGATCGCCGCAGGGGCATCTTGGGTTGCAATCGCGCTCTTCATGGCCTCACTCTACAGCCGTTGTCGTCCTGAGAGGGCGCGTCCCATCGTGATGGGGTCCGCAAACTCGAGGTCTCCGCCGTGCGGAACGCCGCTGGCGATTCGTGTCACCACGGTACCGAGCGGCGCAAGCTCTCGCTTCAAGAGGAGCGCGGTCGCCTCGCCGTCGACACTCGGCGGGGTCGCCACGATGACCTCGGTCACCCCGTCGCTCTGAATGCGATCCATCAACTTCGCCATAGGCAAGTCCTCGGGGGAGATCCCTTCGAGGGGCGACAGCAGTCTCCCCAGAACGAAGTAGCGACCCCGCATCACACCGGCGCGTTCGATGGCCAACAGATCGTGCACACGCGCCACGACGCATAGTAGCTTTCCCTCGCGTTTCGAGTCGCTACACACGTTGCATATGGCGCGTCCGTGGACGACCTCGGCGATGTTGCCGCAACGTTCGCACGGACCCAGTTCGTCGCGAAGCGTCGCCAGTTCAGCCCCGAGCGCCCGCGCGAGCGACTCGTCGGCCGTCCACAACCACAGCACGAATCGCTGCGCCGTCTTCTCGCCGACTCCCGGAAGGCGGGCCAGCAGTTTGGCGACACGGCGGGCTTTCGGGGTCACCCGGGC
>JALYHX010000306.1 GCA_030776305.1 Myxococcota bacterium | reverse complement strand
ACCCCCGACTCCCATCAGGAGAACGACCCACGAACAGCACGAAAATAGGAGCCACTTCATCTTCGTATCTCCGATCATGGTGTGACCGTGAGCACTCCCTTCATCATCAGGTAGTGGCCGGGTACCGTGCAGATGTATGGATAGGCTCCAGGGTCAGCAGGCGCGGTGAATGTCACTTCGGAGCTCTCGCCGGGCTTCGCCATCGGCGTGTGCACCAGCGCATCTTTGTCGCGCACGTCGAAGTACCCCGCGGGCTCCCCGAGCTTCAGTCCGGCAGCCGCAACGCTTGCCTCGGTCCCCGGCTTCACCAGCACCCAGTTGTGCGGCAGCGTGCTCATCGTCGCGTTGTTCTTCAAGACGAGGTGCACTTCGGCCCCGGCCGGGACCGTCAGTGCCGTCTTGTCGAAGGTCATTGTGTTCGCGATACTCGAGAGGGTCAGCTCGACGTGTTGCGCGGGCTTTGCCGGTACCACGGGCGCCGCCGGTGCGGGCTTCGGCACTGGTTCGACCACCGCAGCGTTCGTCGCAGTGCCAGATGAACCATTCTTGTTCTCGGCCTTGGCGTTGTTGCACGCGACCGCCCCCGTGGCGGAGAGGATGAGAATGGTGATTGCGTATCCGGTCATCGGTTGTTTCCTCAGCGGTGAAGGTCGAAGTTGGCAGTGACATCGCCCTCGGTGATCACCACCGATTGCGTGGATGCCTTGAGGCGCGGTGCCCAGGCGGACACGTTCCAAGTGCCCACGGGAACGTCCCTCATCGAAAACTTGCCCTTCGCGTCGACCCTCACGAAGTGCGGTGACGGAGTGACGAGCAAGTACCCGAGCATCCCTGGGTGAAGGTTGCACAGCAACGAATACGCGCCCGCGGTCTTGAAAACGCGAACGTGCGAGCCGCTTTGCGGGATGTTGCCCAGATTGAACTTCTCGTTGTCCGGCGAAAAGACGTTGTGGGGGAAAGGGTCGGTGTTCGCGAATACGACCTTGCCGCCCGCGGCGACGACCTGCACATACGGGATGAAGTTCATCTGGCGGTTGTCGATCGAAACCGTCATCCGGGACGCGACAGTGTCCCCGGGATGGTCCTCGAGATACACGACGGCGTTGCGGACCAATGCGGCGGGCTGGGTCGTGACCGAGCCTGATATCGTTCCGCGCTTCACGGCCGCCGGAGGCGGAGGTTCGGAATCCGACGGCGCTTCTGGGCTCACGCTCGTGCTGGTCGCAGGGACCGGGCTGGCAACGGGCGGCACACAGGGAGGTGGTGGACACGCGCTGTTTGCTGCGACGGCTTCGGGGGATTGCACCGCGGGCATCGAAACGAGGCCTGCATCTGCGGTCGGCTGGGGCCCCAACGCATTCTCGGGTGCCATCACCGGTGGCTCGCCTTCGCATCCGGCGAGCGGCGCGGTGAATCCTGCGGCACCGAAGGCAGCGAGGAAGGAGATGGACATCAAGCGTTTCATGGTCAGCTCCGCTCAGTACGCGACGTTGAGTGTTGCTGTGATCTGCTCGGCCTCGAAGGCGCTTTGCGCGTATTTGCCCGACGAATCGAACTTGTTGGGAACGAGCAGCCCACCCGCCGCTCCCCAGCTCGCGGCGGGCGGCAGGCCGTAGGCCGTCTCGAAGTCCGCGGTGAGGGCCACTCGGATGTTGGGACGCACGAGCATCGCCACGCCCGGGATGACGCGCGCAAGACTGGCGAAGTTGCCGTTGCGAGGGTCGAGGTTCGGCGCGCTCGTGTCGAGGCTGAGGCGCGTGTATTCGAAGCGTACGCCAGGCACGAGCCACGGCCAGACGACGTAGTTGATTTCGTCATACAAGACGATCGCCGTTGCATTGGCGAAGTTGGGCGCGCCCGGGAGCGGTGAGCCATTCGTGTTCGGCGTCGCCGCTGCGCCCTGATAGGGCCGCGAGTGGCTCTCGAGCTGAATCCCGCCCGTATCGAGAAGCGAGCCATACTGGGCATGTGCGACCGCGCCGACAGCGTTGAATCGATCGTTCTGAAGAATCGGCGTCGTCGGCGCGATCCCAGTGCCGTTGTCGAGGCGTGTCAGGCCGTGGTAGGCGAAGATGTCCAGCGTGATCGATTTCTCCGCCCACGGCTTGCGTGGATCGGGCACGTTGGGGCCGTACTTGCCCTCGCCGTCGAGGGCGACGCCACCGGACTTCACGCCGATATGCGCATACACGTCTTCGGCGTTGGGCATCTTCAAACCGGTTGCGGCGGACGACGCCACCCATCCGATCGCATAGTCGAATCGATGGGCCGCGATGCCGCTGATCTCGATGCCGTCGGTGTGCCCTTGTCCAAGCGTGAACGACCCGCTCGGATTGTAAAGACCAGCGACGGAGACGGCAGGCTGCACGGTGTCCGCCAAGTAGTCGCTATGCAGGCCGAAACTCGTGAGCTGCGGAGCGAAGAGACGTCCGACCCAGACGTTGACCAAGTGACCTGGGCCCACGACGTCATTCCAGAGCAGGTAGCCGGTCTCGATATCCACCCCCCCGGCCGATGCAATCGTCAGTTGGGTAAAGTACGTGAGCGAATCGTTGAACGCCCCCGCCCCGAAGACGTGAAGCTCGGCCTGGATGCCCGACCAAGTAAATACGTTCCCGGCCGCCTCCTTTGCGTCGGAGTCCGGGAAATTGATCGGGACGCGCCCATTGAACATCACCGAAAGTGGAATCGCTTCGGCAATCTTGTCCGGCCACACGGAATCGGGGAATGTCTTCGTATACTCCTCTTGGCCGAGCGGGATCGCAGGCGCCTTGATCGCGTCGCTGTCGACACTGCCGTTTTGACTCGGGAAGCGGTAGCCGTTGCGGCGAAAGGCTTCCCCGAACGGATTGAGCACTGGAAACACAGTGTGGCAAGTCATGCAGCTCGTCTGGTACTTGCGCGCGAAACTCGGAACGGCTCCGGCTTCGCGCACGGAGAGGCAGTAGACGGTGACTCCTACCACCACAGCGACGAACGCCGGCAGCCAACGCGTGGCTCGCATCGAACCCTCCTGGGTCGGCTTTGGGCGCGATCGTCGCGACGTCAGGCCTCACGCGCTCCAAGCATTCGTCATGCCACGCCTCTCGGCGAAACGTTCGCGCGATTCGCGCGATGATTCGAGCCAACCGCCGTTTGCTTTGTGCACGATTTGCGCGACGCGCCGACGGTTCGCGGAGGCGAATTGCCAGAGGTCGTGCGTTTTTGCTCAATTATCGAACGGGCGCACGAGGCGCGTACTTCGTCGTCGCCCGCCATGTCGCCGTGCCACGCGCGTGGTGCGGGCCTTGCTCTCCAGATGAAAGTCCATGACATCCGGGGACGTGCCCGCCGCATCACATCACCATGTGTTTGACCGCCTCATCGAGCGGTGTCGAGCCCTTGGTTCCGTGCCCACCGCCGTGGCCGCGCCCATGTCGGAGGTTGCATTGATGGGCGCAATGTCGGCCGCAAGAGAGAATCTCATCGAACCGATTCTTGTCGGGCAGGAGCGAACGATGCAGCTCCTCGCCGAGAAGGCCGGAGTCAACATCGGCGGCCTGCGACGCGTCGACGCAAGCGACGACATGGACGCGGCGGCCAAGAGCGTGGCCCTCTGCCGGTCGGGGCAGGCGCGTGCCTTGATGAAGGGCAGTCTTCATACGGACACGCTGATACACGCGGTGCTCGACCGAGACGTCGGGTTGAGGACCATGCGTCGGCTGAGCCACGTGTTCGTTCTCGATGCGCCAGGTTATCCACGCCCGCTCTTCATCACGGACGCCGCGATCAATATCTATCCGACGCTCGAAGAGAAGGTCGACATCGTGCGCAACGCCATCGATCTCGCGCACGCGCTCGGAATCGATGTCCCGAACGTCGCCATCCTCTCGGCGGTCGAAACCGTCAATCCGAGGATCACGTCGACGCTCGACGCCGCGGCCCTCTGCAAGATGGCCGAGCGAAAGCAGATCGTCGGCGCGATTCTCGACGGACCGCTCGGCTTCGACACGGCGGTCAGCGCCGAGGCGGCCACTCTCAAGGGCCTGATCTCGCGCGTCGCGGGCGTCGCGGACGTATTCGTCGTCCCGGACCTGGAGTCCGGGAACATGCTTGCCAAGCAGCTCGAATACCTCGGCGGGGCGGAGCTGGCCGGCGTGGTGGTTGGCGCGCGCGTGCCGATCATCCTCACCAGTCGCGCCGACGCTGCAAGAGCGCGGCTCGCCTCATGCGCCGTGGCCGGCCTCTACGCCCATGCGAGAGAGCACGGTGGATCGACGACCTTTTCGGCGATGACCTAGTCCGCACGCCCGAGCAAAGCGAGGGACCGGACGACAAAACCCGAACAATCTTGGGCCTAGCTGCCCTTTGAAGACACGCCCTAGTCTCGACGCGAACTCGCCCTCGACGAGCATTCAACGCAACATCAACATGCTCATCAAGCCCGTCTCGGCGTGTTCCAGGATGTGGCAATGATACAGTCCAGGCCGCCGCATGGGGCGCTCGCCCGAATGCGTCTTCGTCCTCATGACGAAAGGGGCAGCGCTTCGTTTGGCCATGCATAGGGGCGGATCGAGGCACCTCTGGTGCCGATCCCCCTGCGCCCGGAGACGACACACTGCTCATCGCGGCGCGTGCAGCAGGCTTTCTAGTTCTGACCGCGGAGCTCTTAACCGATAGGCCAGTCGGGCGAAGCGCCGACCTTTCATGCATCTTGCCCGCGGTACGCTCGAAGATGAGGGCTATCGCGTGACACTCGCTAGCATGCCTAAAATCCCCCCATGGTCCGTCCGTCGATCCGCTCACCGCGCGTGGCTACCTCGCGTCCGTGTTCATCGTTTTCGGCCTGCGCCCTCGTTCCAAGATCGGAGGGGCGATCGCCGACGCGCTCGCGCTGGTCAAGTCTCTTCGAGACTCGATCCGCTGATGAGAACCACGGTCGATGGACATGACGATGACCAACCGGCCGATCTCTTGAACCGCTAGACTGTGCGGTGGCACAATGCGAGGTCATTCGCATCCTGCCCTCCTCTCGATCCTTGTTCGCGTCCCGTGTTGTCATCGCAGACCCCGCCGCCCGGCTCGATGCCCCATGGCCGGCCCTGTAGGAATCTTCGAAACCCCAGCGAGCTTCTCTGGACGTGCCCGAACATGGACCCGGAGTTGGCAGCAGGCGCCGCTGGGGCCGCGTCACGGATGTGTCTGCCTCAATAGGTCGTCGGGGTTGCAACGTAGGTCATGCAACGTGGCTCCTGGCCGCCAGGCACGAGCGCGCAATTTGGTCGCTCATGAGGCGTGCGGCCTCGTCCTTGGCAGTCTTCGCAGCCGGCGCGTGTCGCCCTCCACGAT
>JALYHX010000305.1 GCA_030776305.1 Myxococcota bacterium | reverse complement strand
GCCGCCGACTGCCTCGATGTCGATTACGTCAATATGTGCACCGTCCTTTGGAATGGCACCCAGCCCCTTGGCGGGTCGTGCAGCGCTACCCAGGCGTGTCAAACGAGCAAAGCCGCACCCGCCAATTGCGGCACCGCGGGCGTTTGCGTTGCCAAAGCGACCGGCTCGCAGACAATGGGGGTCGCGATGGGTGCACGCTGTAGCGGAACGTGTTCGGCCTCGGGCAGCAAGTGTGTGACGAACTTCGGCGCGTCCGGCGGGACATGTCGGGTCAGTGACGGACTCGCGTGTATCGCGGGCACTTGCCAGACGCTCCGCAAACAGGGGGACGCGTGCAGCGGCGAGTTCGATTGCGCCGACCCGCTGACCTGCCTGAGCAACGCCTGCGCTCCTCGCCTCGGGCCTGGAAGCCCCTGCTCGCTCTCCAGCGGCTACAACACGTGCGATGTGGGCTACGGGTGCGTCGCGTCCGTATGTACCTCGTTGAAGCCGAACGGGCAGCAATGCACCCTTTCGGACGAGTGCCTCGAGAATCGTTGCGTCGCGGGTCAATGCGTCCGCGAATTCGCGTTGCCGATATGCGGCGGTTGATTTGGCCACGAGCCTGCTGAATATCAACAAGGTCGAATCCGAAAACGACGAACAATGGGTCGGGCGGCTTGTAACGAACCGGAGGCGCATGGCGCGGAGAATGCGCCGCAGGTTTCCTGCAGGTGTTGACCGTCGACTTGCGTGCCATCGCGCCGCGATTGTAGTGTTTCGTTCATGGCCCATGACGCAGGCAAGAAATTCTTCAACGCGATCGTCGTCGTGGGCGCCGCGCTTTCTGGTTGCGGGAGGGTATCGAGCGATGACCCATCGGACGCGTCGGCGCCGGTGCCCGATGGGGCTGCAATCGACGGGGCCGGTGAGACGAAACCGACTGGTGGCGATGCCGATGCGGGTACAGCGCAAGATGCTACCGAAGCGAACGACTCACCTCCAGACGCCCCCGTCGATGCGCCGATGGATCGGGTGAGTTTCCCTCATATTACGCACTGACCGTGCCCGAACCATTGCATACGTCGCTGGTGCGCCTTCTGCGCCGGGACGACGAATCGCTCCCCTGGGAGGACGAACACGTCGATCGGCTTGCCGTTGGGAGCCGCACCCGCGTCGGAGACTATTGGCAGGGGCGTGCGGGGGCAGAGCTTCGGGTCGCCGCTGCATTTGCAGATCTCGGCGAAAAGCTTCGCGACACCGGCACCGACCCCGCGATTCTGGAGCTTCTCGAAGCGTCTGTCGCGAACGAATTGTACCACGCGGCGCTCTGCGAAAAGCTCGCCACGCGCTACTTGGGAGCACCGATCCCTGCGCCTTCGGCCGGTCGAGTCGACCTTCCGCCTCTTCCCAACGTCGACCGTCCGATGCGCACGGCTCTCTACGCGGCGGGACTCTGTGCCGTAAACGAGAGCATCGCCACCGTCTGGCTCGAGCACTGCTTTCTTCGGGCTGCGACGCCCCTCGCGCGCGCCGTCAACCGGATGCACCTTTCGGACGAGGTCTTGCACGCCCGGATCGGTTGGGCCCACCTTGCTTCGGCGTGGGTAACTCGTGACATGCGCAAGGAGCTTGCCCGCTGGCTCGTACCCCTCCTGAAAACCAATGTGGATCAGTGGCTGGCGTCGGCGACACTCCAGGGATTCGGTGTGCCCGATCACGGGATTCCTGACCCCGCAGAGCAGCGTGCTCAGGTGGTCGGTGCGGTGCGCAACGTGATCATTCCAGGTTTCGACTATGTCGGGATTGACGCTGGCGCGGCGTTGCAGTGTTCAAACGGGAATTCGCCTGACCTCGCCCCCCTTGACCCGAGGATACGGCCAACGTTTCCTTACACGCCCCCACGCTTTGCGCTCGCCGCTTTGAGATACCATTCGATCTTGGGTCAGATACCAGTATCGAATCGATCGCAATCGACGAGAGGATCACGCTCATGACCAACGACGAGCGACCGCTGCGGCCGCACCGCCACTCCGCCCTGCGAGCGCTCACCGGCTCATCTCACGCGTTGGCAGCCGCCCGCGCGACTTGTCTCGCCATCTTCGGGGCTCTGTTCATCGTAGGATGTGGAGACCACTCGAATTCCGGGCCAGACTCGGGCGGCGCAGACGACGCGGCGACGAGCGCAACGGCTGACGCGACGAGCAGCGAGGCCTTCGGGGGTGTCGACGCGGGCGACGATTCGGCAGGCGGTGGGCAAGACACTCGCGGAGGTGGGAGCGATTCCAGCGGCGACGCGCCGACCGGCAGCCCGGACGCTGGCGGCGATGTCGTCAACGAATCGGCCACCGCAACGGATTCGGGCGGTTCGACGAGCGGCCTGCACGTCCAAGGCAACTCGATCGTCGACAACGGCCAGACCATACGCCTTCTGGGCGTGAACATCTCGGGCACCGAGACGTATTGCGAGCAGGGGATAGGCATCTTTCAGGCCCCTACCGTCAATGGCAACGTAGACCCAGCAGTCGTCTCGGCAATGCAGACTTGGAAGATCAGGGCCGTGCGCGTTCCACTGAACGAAGACTGCTGGCTCGGTATCAACGGCGTGCAGACGAAGTACGGCGGCGCGAACTACTCGAGTGCGATTGCTGGTTTCGTCAAACAGCTTCGCAACGCCGGGATGTACGTCGTCGTCGATTTGCACTGGAACGCGCCCGGCACCACTCTGGCAAACAGCCAACAGCCGATGGCCGACGCGGATCACTCCGTCGCGTTCTGGACATCGGTTGCGCAAGCGTTCAAGAGCGATATGGGCGTCGTATTCGACCTTTACAACGAACCCAACATCGACGGCGGCAATGTCACGGCTGCATCCTGGGATTGCTGGCTCAAGGGCTGTTCGGTTTCGAATTGGAGCGGCTTCCAGGGCGCTGCGAGCACGGCGGGAATGCAGCAGATGGTCGACGCGGTGCGCGGCACGGGTGCGGCGAATTTGATCATGGTCGGCGGGCTCGGCGATGCCGAGTTCGTCGACGCCAATTGGCTGTCGCACAAGCCCGTCGACCCGCGCAACAACCTCGCGGCGTCGCACCACAATTACAACTTCAACGGGGGGTGCAACACGCAGGCCTGCTGGATGTCGAAGCTTGGGCTCGTCGCCGCACAGGTGCCCATCGTCGTGAGCGAGCTCGGCGAAAGCGATTGCGCGCACGGCTACGTCGACAGCTTCTTTGCGTGGGCCGACCCCCTGGGGGTCTCGTATATGGGCTGGACATGGAACAACTGGAATTGCGGTAGCGGCCCTGCGCTCGTCACCGATTTCTATGGAACTCCGACCGTCACTTATGGTCAGGGATTCAAAGCCCACTTGCTGACGCAATAGCGGCCGCCTCGGTACTTTTGCGAAAACGAGTGCTGCGTGACCCCAATCCGACAACAAACGGCGAGCACAAGGTCGGATTGGGGTTAGTCGCCCGGGCGGATCGTCGCGCGCGTTTCGAACACGTGCGTCGCGGGAAACAAGCAACGGGTCGCTGTGCACGCCTGGTAGCGAAGCGCGGCCTTCACCTTCCGATCGCCTGGCGCAGCGCCCGCGGCGACCTGGAAGGGAATGCGCACCTCCACGGCTCCTTGGAAGGTCGCGATGGCGTGGTTGGCCAGCTTGAACGGCACGGGCGCCGGGTACGTCGCCTCGCCGAAAGCAACTCCGTCGACATCCTCTAGGCGCACCCGCGTGGGGATGTACTCCGGTGCGCTCGGCCGGTCCGACATCAGATGGTAGAAAGGCGCGATGCTCAGAGCGATGATGACTTCGCCCGTGCCTCCCGGCCTCGCGATCGCAGCGTCGCCCGCCGCAACCGACACGATCTTGTCCGGCGCGAGCGTCGGCGGCTCTGCGTTCTCGGCGGACAGCATCCCTTCGAGCTCGTCCCGTACGGCCTTGAACGTCGGATCGAAGTGCTTCGAGTCGGGCATCAAGAAGAGCCGTATCTTTCCCGCTCCGTCGATGATCAGCGTCGCGTCCAGCACGACCTGCGATCGATCCTCGAACGACGGCTGCGCGCGTGGCGGCGCATAGCGCCTTGCGGCGTCACCCGTCGCGTCACGGATGGCGATGACGGCCGGCGACACGTGCTCTTTCGCGTACGCCGTCCATCGCGCCTCGTCCTCCTTCACGTCGATGATGACTACCTTCACGCCACGCGACGCGTAGTCCGCCGCGAGGGCCCCGAGGTGCTCGACCTCCGCATCGCAGAACGGGCACCAGCTCGCCGTGAAGTGCAGGACGACCCACGAACCGCGAAGAGTTCTGGAGCGGAACACGCCGCCCGAGTTCGTTGCGAGCTCGAAGTCGGGGGC
>JALYHX010000304.1 GCA_030776305.1 Myxococcota bacterium | reverse complement strand
GGTGCACCTCAAACGGTACCTCCTCGAATCGCTCGACAAGGAGCTCATCCGTGCCAGACGGCACGCGCGCGACCTCAGTTTCCTCATGCTCGATATCGACCACTTCAAGAACATCAACGACCGGCACGGACACTTGGCGGGTGATTATGTCTTGAAAGAAGTGGCGCGCCTCATTCAGCAGCGCATTCGACGCGACGAGGTGTTGGCACGCTACGGCGGCGAGGAGTTCGCCATCATCTTGCCGGAGACGACCCTGGAGGGAGGGCGGGCCCTCGCCGAGGGGCTACGAGAGAGGATCGAGGAGAGTCGGTTCACGTTCCAGGGAGAAGTCATCCGCGTCACGATCTCGATCGGCGCCGCCATGTTGCAGGAGAGCGACAGGTCGAGCATGGACCTCATCAAGCGCGCCGACGACAAGCTTTACGAAGCCAAACACTTGGGACGAAATCGCGTCGTCGATTGACATGGCGTCCGGCAGGTTTTTTGCGAGTGCAGAGGCGCTTGCCGCATCAGATTTGCGGGCAGAAGGGCGCGCTCGAGGACAGCAGCTTCCCGAGGTTCGGGTGCGGCCTCCCGGTCCGCGCTCGTCCGAGCTTGCCGCTCGCCTCGCGGCGGTCGAGTCTCCTTCGGTCGACGCACGCCGCCAGGAGCGTGCGAGGGAAAGCGGGCAGGCGCAGACGCCGATCGTGTATGCGAGAGCCGAGGGGGCGAACGTCGTGGATGTGGACGGCAACGTCTATGTCGACTTGGCGGCAGGCTTTGGCGCGCTCCTTCTCGGTCATGTACCCGCGACGGTGGCCAGAGCCGTCGAGCAGCAGCAGGAGCGCATGTGGCTGGCGCTGGGCGACGTTTACCCGTCGGAGCCGAAGGTCGACCTCTGCGAGCGCCTGGTGAAGCTTTATCCGCGGGCGGGTGCGCGCGTCATGTTGGGATCGACCGGCGCGGACTCCGTCACGGCTGCACTGAAGAGCGCGGTGCTGACCACCGGACGAGCCGGCGTGGTCGCGTTCGAAGGCGGGTACCACGGTCTGTCTTACGGGCCGCTCGCCGCGTGCGGACTGCGGCCAGCGTTTCGCGATCCGTTCGCAGAACAGCTCAACACCCACGTCACCTTCGCACCCTATCCCGGAGACGGCGTCGCGCTCGACGAGACGCTGGCATCCGTGACGAAGGCCCTCGCCCAAGGCAACGTCGGGGCCGTGCTGGTCGAGCCCATCCTCGGACGCGGCGGCTGCGTGGTGCCGCCACCCGGCTTCCTTCCCGCGCTTCGAGCGGCATGCGACAACGCGAACGCACTTCTCGTTTGCGACGAGATATGGACGGGGCTTGGCCGAAGCGGCGCCTGGCTCGCGAGCGTCGCGCAGGGTGCCTTGCCGGATATCGTCTGTCTCGGCAAGGGGCTCGGTTCGGGGCTCGCCATCAGCGCATGCATCGGAAGCGGCCGTGCGATGGCGACTTGGGCCGCGCATGGCGGTACGACCGTCCACACGGCAACGCACTTCGGAGCGCCGCTCGCCTGTGCTGCGGCCATCGCGACGCTCGCCGCGCTCGAAGAAGGAGGGCTCCCCGAACGAGCCAGCGCGGCAGGCAATCGGTGGATGGCCATGCTGCGCGAGTGTACTGGGGGTCGCGGCGTGAAGCAGGTGCGAGGCCGTGGACTGATGGTGGGCATCGCCCTGGAAGGGGGTCCCACGCGCGCGATCGCAGTGACACGAGGGCTGCTCGAGCGCGGGTGGATCGTGTCGGTGGGCGGAGCTTTGGGGGACGTCCTTACGCTGACCCCTCCCTTGGACATCGACATTCGGTTGCTCGATGCATTCGCGGCTTCGCTGCCGGACGTGCTCGAAGGCCGATGAACGCGCGAACCGAGAGCGAAGCGCTCCACGCACGAGTCCACGCGATGGTGCGAGCGTTCGAGCGCGGCGAAGGTATGCCAGAACCATTCGATGCGATGGCAGCCGACTTGGCACGCTTTCAAGCTGCTCACGTACCGGGCTACGGTCGTCTTTGCGCGGCGCACGACGTCGAACCGTCGACCATCGCGCTGGCCGAACAAGCGCCCGCGGTCCCCGCCGACGCTTTCAGACTCGGGCGCGTATTTGCTTTCGAGCCGCACGAGGCCCAGGCCACTTTTCTCACGAGCGGCACGACGCTGGGAGCACGCGGCATTCATCGCATGCGCGACGTCGGCACTTACGATGCCGTCTCGCTTGCGTTCGGCCGTGCCATGCTCACGCGCGGTCTCGCGGGTTCTGTCCCCGTCATCGTGGTTGGGCCGTCGCCCAAAGATGCGCCCGATTCGTCACTCGCTCACATGTGCGCTCGCTTCGCCACAGCGCTCGGCCCGCCGGAGTCGCCGGAGAGGACGTTTTTCGTCCGCAACGCCACCATCGACGTCGACGCGCTCGAGAGGCGGATCGGCCGCCTCACCCGGTCGACGCCGGCGATCGTCCTCGCGACGAGTTTCGTGTTGGCCCGTTGCGTCGATGAAATCGGAGGTCGGGTCCTGGCGTTGCCCCCGGGGAGCCGCGTGATGCAGACTGGAGGCTTCAAGGGAAAGTCGCGTGAGGTACAGGCGCACGAGTTGCGCGCCAGCCTGACGAAAGCGTTCGCAGTCGAGGACCGCGCGATCGTCGGTGAGTATGGAATGACCGAGCTGTCGAGCCAGTTTTGGGAGATGACGCTTGTCGAAGCGTTGTCTCCGCACGGCGTGTACGTCGAGCCTCCGTGGGCGCGGGTCATTCCCGTCGATCCCGAGACGCTTGCACCGGTCGCGTTGGGCGACGTCGGCATCGCGCGCATCGAGGACCTCGCGAATGTCGACAGCGCGTTCGCAATACTCGCGCAAGATCGGGTCAGGCGCGTGCCCGGAGGCTTCGAACTCCTCGGTCGAGTGGCGGGGGCCGCGCCACGCGGGTGCTCGATTGCGCTCGAAGAGATGCTCTTGGGTGAATAGAGCGGGTCGTGAGCCGCACCGTTGATGCGCGTATGGCCGACGTCAGGCGTCTGCTCGAGGCCGCTCGGTCCGTGTACCTGGGTCGTGCCCGCATCTCGGCCGACATCGTTCGTGCCACGGGGCTCACCGCGGCCGGGGTCGAGCTGGGATTCGCGTCGCTCGAGCGTGACGTCGATGACGCCGATCTGCGGGCTCTCGTCACCGCCGCGGGGCGCGCCAATCGCGTGCACGTGGTCCTTTCTGCAAATGTGTTCGTTGCTCCGCTCCGCGCCTTCGCGCTCGCACGCGCCGCCGCCGATCAGGTCACCATCCGCCCCTCGTCGCGTGATTCTGCGCTGGCCCGTGCGCTCGTAGAAGCGTCTAAAGACGCGGCCATCGTGATGATCCAAGAGCGCGACGTTGCACTCATCGACTGCGACGCAATTCACGTGTACGGGCGCGACGATACGATCGCATCGGTGTCTGCGCGCGCGCGCTCGGGCGTGATCGTGCGCGGGCACGGCGCCGGCCTGGGAGTCGCCATCGTCACGCGGACGGCAGATGTCGACGCAGCAGCGACGGCGCTGGCGGCGGACGTGGTCCCGTTCGATCAGCGCGGTTGCCTCAGCCCTCGGATCGCCATCGTCGAAGGCGACGACGGGTGTGGGCGGTGCTTTGCCCATGCGCTGCACGAGCGACTCGGCGACTGGGGTGTACGCGTAGCGAGGGGAGCACTCTCCAACGACGAGCGCGCCGACGCGCAGCGATGGCAAGACGAAATGGCCTTTGTGGGGCGGGTTTGGCACGGTGAACACCACATGGTTGCGCTCGCCCCGAGCGGTTCACCGGTCGCCGTCCCCCCTGCCGGCCGGCACGTGCTCGTCGTGCCTGAGCCCACGCTGTCCACCGCCCGTGCGCGCATCGCGATCCTGGCCCCGTTCGTCGTCGCGGTGGGCACGGACAATCCCGCACGCGTCGCAGAAATTGCCCCCGCCCATGCGCGGATATCGGTGCTCGGACGAATGCAACATCCACCCCTCGACGGTCCGGTGGATCGCCGCTCACTCGAGCGAGCCCTTGGCTGAATCTCGCCCAGGAGGTGGGTGTCTTTCGCCCGATCTCTTCGCGATCGCGTCGTCGGGCTCGCTCAAAATACGGAAGTATTCCTCGCT